>DASTIQ010000262.1 GCA_035717485.1 Thermoanaerobaculia bacterium
CCCGCACGGGATGGCTCGTCCATAGGTGAACACGGCAGAAGGAGGAGGACCATGAGGCCTCTCGGACGCTCGCGAATCGTCATTCCGGCGATTGCCCTGTTGGTGTCCGCCGCCCTCGCTGCGGCGACGCCGGCCGCCGGCCCGGCGGTGTCCGGCGGGCCGGCTCCCCGGAACGATTCCTGGCCGCAGAAGGTCCTCCTCGGAGAGGCGGGCACCGTCTTCGTCGACGAACCGCAGGCCGAGAGTCTCGACGGCACGAAGCTCACGGCGAGCGGAACGCTGAGCTTGCAGCGGGCGGGCGAGAGCGAGCCGACTCCGGGAACGGCACGGTACGAGGCCGAGATCCAGGTCGATCGGACCCGCCGGACCGTCACCCTGGCCTCGATCCTCGTTTCGAACGTCGAGATCGCGGGAACCCGTCCGGCGTTTCGGGAGCGGCTGGCGACACGCATCGGGAGCGCGCTTGCGCGGCGGCGGGCCCGGTTGTCGCTCGACGACGTCCTCTCGAGCGCCAAATTCGCAGGGCGGCGCGAGGGAGCTCCGGCGAAGCTGAACACCCAGCCGCCGCGAATTGTCTTCGAGACCGAGCCCGCGATCCTCGTTACGTTCGACGGCGAGCCGCGATTCCGCGCCGTCGAGGGCTCTCGGCTCGAGCGAGCGCTCAATACGCCGTTCCTCGTGCTCCGGGATCCGGGCGGGGCGCTCTATCTCGACGGCGGCACCGTCTGGTTCCGCGCTTCGGACCCGAGAGGGCCGTGGACGCGGTCCGACGACGTTCCGGCGGAAGCCGTCCGGATCGCCCGACGGGATCGGGAAGAGAGTGGAGTCTCCGATGGCGAGGTCGAGCAGGCGAAGCGGTCGCCGGAAAAGCGCGTCCCGAAGATCCTCGTCGCGACCGAGCCGACCGAGCTGATCGTGTCGGACGGTCCTCCGCAATGGGCTCCGGCCGTGGCGGGCGAGCTCGAGACGCTCGCCAACTCCGATAGCGACGTTTTCCGCACTCTTCCGGACGGGCAGTACTGGGTCGTTCTCTCCGGACGCTGGTTCCGGAGCGAGTCGTATTCGGGACCCTGGACGTACGTCGAGGCCGGACGCCTCCCCGCCGGCTTCCGAAAGATTCCGGGCGACTCTCCGAGGGCGGAGGTCCTCGCCTTCGTGCCCGGTACCGAACCGGCGCGGGAGGCCGTCGCCGACGCGAACAAGCCGAGAACCGCCGCGGTGCGCCGGAGCGAAGCGCGCGTCGCGGTGACGTACGACGGCGAGCCCCGTTTCGAGGCCGTGCCGGGGACCCGCGTGGAGTACGCGCTCAACACGCCGGAGCAGGTGCTTCGAATCGCGGGACGCTATTACGTTTGCGATCAGGGAGTCTGGTTCACCTCCGCCGCGCCCGCAGGCCCGTGGGAGATCGCCGATTCGATTCCGGAGGAGGAGATCGGGACGATCCCGCCGGAGAGCCCGGTCTACAACACGCGGTTCGTCTCCGTGTACGACTCGACTCCGGAGGTCGTCTACGAGGCGTATACCCCGGCGTACCTCGGCTCTTATCCGTACGGGGGGGCGGTCGTCTTCGGCACCGGGTGGCGGTATCGCCCATGGTGGGGCGCGTTCTATTACCCGAGGCCGTGGACGTGGGGCTTCCATGCCATGTACGCGCCCTGGGCGGGGTGGGGTTTCGGGTTCGGCTGGAGGCCCGCCTGGGCCGCGTTCCGCTTCGGGTTCGGTTTCGGCTGGGGAGCCCGCTGGTGCGGTCCCGGCGCCTTCTTCCGGCCCGCGTTCTGGGCCGCGGGCCGAGGAGCGAGGTTCGCGCGAAACGTCGGCGTAAGCCGCAATCTGTACGCCTCGGGCGCCAACAGCGCCCGGGCGGCTGCCACGCGGCCCTCGGGCGGGATGCGGGCGAGCGCGCCGAGAGCCTCGGCGGTCCGGAAGGCGGGACCGAGCGCCTCCGCGCGCGGCGCCAAGGGCCGGGGCAAGGTCGCCGCCCCCAGGGGCAAGGCGAGACCGCCGAAGGGGGGAGCGACGAAAGTCGGCGGAAGGAAGCGCTGAGGGATCACGGCGTCTGGGCGGGCCTCGTCCCGGGAGAGATTCGAACCACTTGGACAACCTGCGGGCCGGCTCGTGTTGGGCGAGCGAAGAAACGACCCGCTCTCTTACGTCCTCCCGACGCCGAGCGCGTCGGCGACTCGGTTGATGTAATTGAACCAGGAAGCGATCAGGGTGATCTGGAGAATTCCGCGATCGTCGAAACCCGCCCGACGAAGCGTTTCGAGGTCACCCGGGCCGAGCTTCGTCGCGTCCTTCGTCAGC
>DASTIQ010000263.1 GCA_035717485.1 Thermoanaerobaculia bacterium
CCGGACGGCGAGCTCGCGATCGTCCGGGTCGTCTCCGGCAAGCACCGGCTGGAGTACCCGATCAACAGCGTGCTCTACGAAACGGCCGGCTGGATCAGCCACGCCCGGGTCTCGCCCGACGGCGAACGCGTGGCCTTCCTCGACCACCCCGTGCCCGGCGACGACGGAGGCTCCGTCGTCACCGTCGACCGGAGCGGAAAGACGTCCGTCCTCTCGACCGGGTGGATCACCGCCTACGGTCTCGCCTGGCCGAGACACGGACGCGAGGTCTGGTTCACGGCGACGCGCGCCGGCGTCGCGCGCGCGATCTGGGCCGTGTCGTCGTCCGGGCAGGAGCGGCTCCTCCTGCGCGCCCTCTCGGAGCTCACGATCCAGGACGTTTCGGCCGACGGGCGGATCCTGATCACGAGCGACAACGGCAAGGTCGGGATCATCGGACAGCCGCCCGGCCAGACCCAGGAGAAGGACCTTTCGCTCCTCGACTGGTCGCGCCTTCGCGATCTCTCGCTCGACGGGAAGTCGCTCCTCTTCGACGAGACCGGCGAGGGGGGCGGCGCCGCCGGGGCCGTCTATCTGCGGAAGGCCGACGGCTCCCCCGCCGTGCGGCTGGGCGACGGGCTCGCCAAACAGATCTCCCCCGACGGGAAATGGGTGCTCTCGATCACGCTCACGACGCGCCGGATCGTCCTCCTTCCGGTTCGCACCGGAAAGCGCCGTGAGATCGAGTCGTACGGCATCACGCCGCACGAAGCGATCTGGACGCCGACGCCGAATCGGATCCTCCTCTCCGGAAACGAGCCCGGCCGCGCCGGCCGCCTCTACCTCCAGGACCTCGACGGCGGACCGCCGACGCCGATCACGCCCGAGGGAATGGGCGAAGGCCTCGGCCCGATCTCGCCGGACGGCAGGTGGGTCGTCGCGCAGGGAATGGACCACGCGTTCTACCTGTATCCGCTGGAGGGGGGAGACCCGAAGCCGATCCCCGGCCTCGCGCCGGACGACCGCCCGATCTGCTGGACGCCGGTCGGGCAGGACCTCTACGTGTTCCGGCGCGGGTCGCTCCCGTCGCCGGTCTTCCTGCTCGAGCTCGCGACGGGCCGCAAGCAGCCGATCAAGGAGCTGATGCCTCCCGACGCCGCCGGCGTCGTGGAGATCATCACGGCGTCCTTCACGCCGGACGCCGCGTCCTACGCCTACAGCTATCACCGGATATTGTCGGACCTGTTCCTCGTGGAGGGCGTGTCATGAGCATCGCCGCGGGCACCCGGCTCGGTCCCTACGAGATCCTCGCTCCGCTGGGAGCGGGGGGCATGGGCGAGGTCTACCGGGCCCGCGACACCCGACTCGGCCGCGAGCTGGCGGTGAAGGTCCTGCCGCCCGATTTCGCCGGCGACGCGCAGCGGCGGTCGCGGTTCGAGCAGGAGGCGCGATCGGCGTCGGCGCTGAACCACCCGAACATCGTCGTGGTGCACGACGTGGGCGTGGCAGGCGATCACCTCTACGTCGCGATGGAGCTCGTCGACGGAAAGACGCTGCGCGAGATCCTCGAGACGTCACGTCTTCCCGTCAGCCGGGGCCTCGAGATCGGTACGCAGATCGCGGAGGGTCTCGCCCGCGCCCACGCGGCCGGCATCGTCCACCGGGACCTCAAGCCCGAGAACGTGATGATCTCGAAAGACGGGCACGTCAAGATCCTCGACTTCGGCCTGGCCAAGATCACGAAGGGGGCGGGCGACGACGTCTCGAACATGCCGACCGCTGCTCCGCTGCCGACCGACGCCGGAACCGTGATGGGAACCGTCGGCTACATGTCGCCCGAGCAGGCGGCCGGACGTCCCGTCGACTTCCGCTCCGACCAGTTCTCCCTCGGGACGATCCTGTACGAGATGGCGACGGGCAAGCGCCCCTTCCAGCGCGAGACTGCCGCCCAGACGATGAGCGCGATCATCGCCGAGGACGCGGAGCCGATCGCCGCTCTCAACCCGAGGGTCCCGCCGCCCCTCCGCTGGATCGTCGACCGCTGCCTCGGAAAGGAGCCGGAGGCCCGATACGCCTCGACGACCGATCTCGCCCGGGAGCTCAAGAGCCTGCGCGACCACCTCTCGGAGGCGACGTCCGCGGCGGTTTCCGCGGGCGTGCCGGCGGCGAAGCGGGCGCGCCGCCCGGTCGCCGCGATCGCGGCGGCGCTCGTCGTCGTCGCGGCGGTGGCGGCACTCCTGTCGAACCGCCTGACGCTCGACGCCCATCCTGCGACCGTGGCGCCGATCTTCCACCGTCTCACGTTCGGCCGCGGGACGATCTGGGGAGCGCGGTTCGCGCCCGACGGCGGGACGATCGTCTACTCGGCCGCGTGGAACGGGGACAAGCCCCGGCTCTTCACCGTCCGCGAAGACAACCTCTTCTCCACACAGCTCGCGCTGCCCCCCGCGATCCTCTTCGGGATGTCGTCCCAGAGCGAGCTGGCGCTGGGAAGAGAGCCGACCTTCTTCACCACCCTGACGCTTCTCGGCACGCTCGCCCGATCCCCGCTCTCCGGCGGAGCGCCCCGCGACCTCGAGGAGCGCGTCGCGTTCTCCGACTGGACGCCGGATGGACAGTCGCTCGCCGTCGCGCGCGACATCGGCGGTGGCCGTTTCGGCCTCTTCTACCCCGAGGACCATCTCCTGTACGAAAGTCTCGGATGGGTGAGCCATCTCCGCTTTTCGCCCGACGGCAAGCAGATCGCCTTTCTCGACCATCCGCCGAGCGGCGACAGCGGCGACGTGCTCGTCGTGCCCGCAAACGGAAAGGAAAAAGCCCGCAAGCTCGCCGGGGATTTCGTCACGGTCCAGGGCCTCGCGTGGAGGCCCGACGGGAAGGAAGTCTGGGTCACCGGAACCCGCACCGGAATCGCGCGCTCCCTCGAGGCGATCTCGCTGGCCGGGAAAGAACGCACGGTCTGCCGCGTTCCCGCGACGTTCACGATCTACGACCTCCTGAAGGACGGGCGCGCGCTCGTGGCCGAAGACGATTACCGGAGCTCGATCTTCTTCGTCGGGAAGAACGGCGAACAGAAAGACCTCTCCGCGCTCGATTGGGCGGGCCCGGGCGGCATTTCGCCCGACGGCTCACTCGTCTCCTTCGACGAAACCGGCGAGGGAGGCGGAGACAAGGGGGCGCTCTACATCCGGAAGACGGACGCCTCGCCGCCCGTCCTTCTCGGCACGGGCGCGGCCGGCGGCTTCTCTTCCGACGGAAGGTGGGTCGCGGCACTCTCGTTCGACGGCACGCAGATCTCGGTCTATCCGACCGGCCCCGGCAAGGCGAGGACATATCCGCTCACCCTCGTCGGAAGCCGGCCGCAATTCGTCGCCGGCGACAAGGAGATCTGTTTCCGCGGCTTCGAGAAGGGCCGTCTGCCTCAACTGTACGCACTCGACCTCGCCACGGGGAAGACCCGCCAGATTACCGAACAGGGGGTCGGAAGCAGCACCTACCTGCCGGTGTCCCCCGACGGGCGCACCGTTTTCGCCATCACGAAAGAGCGACAGCCCGCGCTCTATTCGGTCGACGGGAAGAGCCCTCGTCCCGTGCCCGGCGCGGAGCCGGGCGACGCTCCGGCCGGCTGGAGCACCGACGGAGCGAGCGTGTACGTCTATCGCCGCGGCGAGACGCCGATGCACATCTTCCGGGTGGAGCTCGCCTCCGGGAAGCGAACTCCGTGGAAGGAGATTTCCCCGCCCGACCCCGGCGGCATCACGGGAGTCGCGCCGGTCATCGTCGGTTCGAACGGCGACTCCTACGTTTACGGCGCGACCCGCATCCTCTCGACGCTGTATCTCGTGGAGGGCTTGAAGTGATGCGACGCGCGAGAACGATTCGGGTCATCGCGCTCCTGCTCGCGGCGATGCCCGCGGCGGCGGCCGTGAAACCCACCCCGAAGCGCCCGGCCCCGCCGGCCGATCCCGCCGCCCGCCTCCACGACCTCTTCGACCGCGAATGGAAGTGGCGGCTCGCGGAGAACCCGCTGTTCGCGACCTCCGTCGGCGTTCACGACTTCGACGCGAAGCTTCCGGAGGTCCTTCCGAAGGACGAGGAACGGCGCGCCAGGACGACGCAACGGTTCCTGGGCGAGCTCCGGGGGATTCCGACGCGCGCGCTCTCCGACGAGGACCGCACCAACGCCGCGATCTTCGACCTCCAGCTGTCCGACGCTCTCCTGTCGTTCCGTTTCCGCGAGTACGAGATCCCGCTCACGGCGGACTGGGGATTCCAGACCGAGCTGACGCGGCTGCCCGACGAGATGCCGTTCAGAACAATACACGATTACGAGAATTACGTCGCGCGACTGAACGCGATTCCCCGGTACGTCGAAGAACGCGTCGCCGACATGCAGGAGGGGCTCGCGCGCGGGATGACGGTGCCGAAGGTCGTGCTCGCGGGAATCGACCAGACGATCATTCCGCACGTCGTCGCGGAAGCCGAAAAGAGCGTCTGGTGGAAGCCGTTCGAGAAGTTCCCGAGCGCCGTCTCCCCCGCCGACCGGAAGCGGCTCGCGGCCGACGGCCGGAAGGCGATCCTCGAGTCGGCGGTGCCGGCTTTTCGAAAGCTCGCCGAGTTCCTCGACCGGGATTACGTCCCCCACGCGCGGACGACGCTCGCCGCATCCGCACTCCCCGGAGGGCGGGCGTACTACGATTTCGCGGTCCGGCGGTTCACGACGCGGCCGATGACGGCCGACCAGGTGCACCAGATCGGCCTTTCGGAGGTCAAACGGATCCACGCAGAGATGGAGGCGGTGATCCGCCAGACCGGTTTCACCGGCGACTTCAAGGCGTTCCTCGAATTCCTCCGAACCGATCCGCGGTTCTACGCCCGGACGCCGGAAGAGCTCCTCGAACGCGCCTCCTGGATCTGCAAGAGGATGGACGGGAAACTCCCGTCGCTCTTCAAGACGCTTCCGCGCCTCCCCTACGGCGTCGCGCCGGTGCCTCCCGAGATCGCGCCGAAGTTCACCGGCGGGCGCTACATCGAGGCACCCGTCGGCTCGACGCAGCCGGGATACTTCTGGGTGAACACGTACCGGCTCGATCAGCGGCCGCTCTACACGCTGGAAGCGCTCGCGCTGCATGAGTCCGTCCCGGGCCATCACCTCCAGATCGCGCTCTCGCAGGAGCTGAAAGACCTGCCGAACTTCCGCCGCTACTCCTACATCTCGGCCTTCGGCGAGGGATGGGGGCTGTACTGCGAGCATCTGGGACTCGAGGCCGGCTTCTACACCGACCCGTACAGCAACTTCGGGCGGCTCACCTACGAGATGTGGCGGGCGTGCCGGCTCGTCGTCGATACGGGAATCCACGCGATGGGATGGACGCGGGAACAGGCGATCGACTACCTCGCCTCGCACACCGCGCTCTCGCACCACGAGGTCGAGACCGAGATCGACCGCTACATCGCGTGGCCGGGCCAGGCCCTCTCCTACAAGATCGGCGAGCTCGAGATCGAGAAGCTCCGCCGGAAGGCGGAAAAGGCGCTCGGGCCGAAGTTCGACGTGCGCGAGTTTCACGACGCGGTGCTCCTGCACGGGGCCGTTCCGCTCCCGGTGCTCGACAGGCAGATCGACCGCTACATCGCGGCTCACCGAGCCGCCTCTCCGGCCGAGCTCGTCCCCGACGCGTCGGCGTCCCCCCGCGTCGTCCGATGACCCTCGCCTCCGGGACCCGACTCGGTCCCTACGAGATCCTTTCCCCGATCGGCGCCGGCGGCATGGGCGAGGTGTACCGCGCGCGCGACGCGCGGCTCGGGCGCGAGGTCGCCGTGAAGACGCTTCCGGCCGAGATGTCGCAGAGCGCCGACCGGCTGGGCCGGTTCGAGCAGGAAGCGCGGTCCGCCTCCGCGCTCGACCATCCGAACATCATCGCGGTCTACGACATCGGCCGCTCCGGCGACGTCGTCTACATGGCGATGCAGCTCGTCGAGGGAAGGACGCTGCGCGAGATGCTCGAAGCGGCGCCATTCCCCCCGAGACGCGTGCTGGATCTCGGGTGCCAGATCGCCGAAGGACTCGCCTCCGCCCACGCGGCCGGCATCGTCCACCGGGACCTCAAACCCGAAAACGTGATGATCTCGAAGGACGGGTTCGTCAAGATCCTCGACTTCGGTCTCGCGAAGCTCGCCGAGCCGTCGCCGGGGAACGTCTCGGACATGCCCACCCAGGCCGCGCCGTCCACGACGCCGGGGACCATCATGGGGACCGTCGGCTACATGTCTCCCGAGCAGGCGAGCGGAGCGAAGACCGATTTCCGCTCGGACCAGTTCTCGCTCGGCACGATGCTTTACGAGATGTCGACCGGGAAGAAGGCCTTCCAGCGGCCGACGTCCGCCGAGACGCTGACGGCCATCATCCGCGAGGAGCCCGAGCCGATCACCGCGTCGAACCCGAAGGTTCCGGCGCCGCTGAGGTGGGCCGTCGAGCGGTGCCTCGCCAAGGAACCGGAAGAGCGATACGCGTCGACGAAGGACCTGGCCCGAGACCTCGAGAACCTCCGCGACCATCTTTCCGAAGCGACCGCTGCGAGCGGATCCGGGTCGGCGTCCCCGGCCGCGGCCGCCCGGCGGCGCCGCGGGACCGCGGCGGCGATCGCCGGGGCCGCCC
>DASTIQ010000264.1 GCA_035717485.1 Thermoanaerobaculia bacterium
GTGGTACAGGATCATCGCCGCCGCGTCCTCGAGGAGCGCCTGCTTCAGGATCTCGCGCGGCTCGACGAGCGCGCGGTCGATCGTCCCCGTGTAGCACTCCCGGTCCCGGAGCAGCCGGTGGCGCGCATCCAGGAGCAGCACTCCCGTCGATTCCTGCGTGCGCCGCGCATAGAGCCGCGTCAGGTAGGTGGCGACGCGTTCGGGGCTCGAGAACTTCTCGCGGGCGACCTCGTCGCTTCCCATCCGCGCGGCGAGCTCGATCGCGGCGGAAAGGGTCAGCGCCTGGACCCGGCCGAGACGGAGCTTCACGAGCTGCCCCGCCGAGAGCGTCGAGAGACGCGCGAGCCCGCCCGCTTCCTTCAGGACCGCCTGCGCGAGCGCCACCGAGCTCTCGCCGCGGCGGCCGGTCCGGAGGAGGATCGCGAGGAGCTCGTGGTGCGCCAGGGCCTTCGGGCCGAGGCGGTCGAGGCGCTCGCGCGGACGCTCCTCTTCCGGGAGGTCCCGCAACATCGACGAACTCACGCCGCGGCCTCGTTCCCGACGGAGCCGGCGAGCTCCCGATAGAGCGCCTCGATCCGGTCGAGCCGGACCTTCGACGAGAAGCCCGCCTCGACCCGGGCGCGTCCGCCGCGGGCGAGCCGAGACGCCTCCTCGGGATTCGCCGCGATCCGGACGATCGCCTCCGCCGCGGCGGCGGGGTCCTTCACCGGCACGAGCAGCCCCGACTCGCCGTCGACGACGAGCTCGGGATTCCCGCCGGCGGCCGTCGCGATCACCGGCTTCCCGAGCGCCATCGCTTCCCGGATCGTCCCGGTCACGCCGAGACCCTCGTAGGAGAGGTCGATCGCGAGATCGGCGGCCATGAGGACCTTCGGCATGTCGTAACGGAAGCCGATCGGAAGCACCGCGTCCGCGACGCCGCGGGCCGCCGCGTAGGCCGCGACCTCCGCTTTCTGCTCCTCGTTCTTGCAGGCGACGATCGCGGTCTTCAGGTTCGGGATGCGCGGCCGCGCGAGCGCCGTCGCGTCGACGAGATGCTTCCACCCTTTCCACTCGCGGGCGCCGACCTGCACCACCAGGAAGTCCTCGCCGCCCACGCCCCATTCCCGCCGCACCTCGCCGCGGTCGAGCTTCGCCGGATCGAAGACGTCGAGGTCGACCCCCGCGTAGATCACGCGGACCTGGTCGGGGCGAAGCCTTCCCGAGGCGACGATCACCTTCTTGATGTCCTCGCAGACGGTGACCACGGCGCCCAGACGGACGTGGAACTTCGTCCGGTTGAACGCGTCGAGAGGAAAGGAGACGCCGCGATTGACGACGATCGCCGGCTTCCTCCGTCCGAGGAACGTCGCCGCGAGCGCGACGGAATGCGCGATTCCCTTGTGGACGTGGACGACGTCCACCGCGCGCTCGCGGTAGAGGCGCGCGAGCTTCGCCGCCGATCCGAGGTCGAACTCGTTTCGCATCGGGAGCCCGATGAAATCGACGCCGGCCGCCGCACAGCGCTCGCGGATCTGCCCCTCGCCTCGCGAGACGACGGCCACGCGATGCCCGCGGCGATGCAGGTTCTCGGCGAGCTGGAACATCTGGACGACCGAGCCCGTGTTGAAGTGCCCCTTCTCGAGCACCTGCAGGATCGAGAGGGGCTTCACGCCACGCTCCAAAGCGGCTTCACGCCGCGCTCCAACGCGGCTTCACGCCACGCTCCAACGCGGCTTCACGCCGCTCTCCCGAAGAACTCCCTCACCGTTTCGACCACGAAATCGCGTTCGGCGTCGGAGAGCTCGTAGAACATCGGCAGCGACAGGATCCGTCCGGCGATCCGCTCGGTCTCCGGGAGCGCCGGCGGAGCGGGCTTCAATCGCGCGAGGGTCGCCGGCTGGCGGTGGTTCGGGAGCGGGTAGTGCACCCCCGTCTCGATTCCGCGCTCTTTCAGGAACGCGGCGAGCGCATCCCGCGCGTCGGTCTGGATCACGTACAGGTGGTAGACGGCCTCGCCGCCGGCGGGCTCCGGCGGCGTCTCGACGATTCCCGCGAGAGCCTCGGTGTAGCCTCGCGCGAGGGCGCGCCGGCGGTCGGAATAGGCGGCGAGGTTCCGGAGCTGAATCCGTCCCACGGCCGCCTGGATCTCGTTGAACCGCATGTTGTAGCCGACGACCTCGTGCGTGTACTTGTCGCTCCGCCCGTGGTCCCGGAGACGGCGGATCGCGGCCGCCAGGTCGTCGCGATCGGTCGTCACCATCCCGCCGTCGCCGAAGACGGTCAGGTTCTTCGAGGGATAGAAGGAGAACGCCCCGGCGTCGCCGAACGAGCCGATCGTCCTGTCGCCCCATTTGGCTCCGTGCGACTGGCACGTGTCCTCGATCCAGAAGAGGCCGTGCCGGTCGGCGATCCGATGCATCGCCCCGACGTCGACCGGATGGCCGTACAGGTTGACCGGCACCATGCCGACGGTGCGCGCCGTGATCTTCGCCTCGAGGTCCGCCGGATCGACGGTGTACGTCCGGTCGATGTCGACGAACACCGGTGTCGCGCCCGCGTCGAACACCGCCTCGACGGTGGGGAACGCCGTGTGCGCCGGAACGAGAACCTCCTGGCCCGGCTCGACGCCGAGCGCCTGAAGGACGAGCTGGATCGCCGAGGTGCCGTTGGCGACGGCGACGGCGTGGCGGGTCCCGATCGACGCGGCGAATTCCTCCTCGAACGCGCGGGTTTCAGGGCCGAGGATGAAGCGCCCCGAGTCGATGACGCGCAGAACGGCCTGTTTCATCTCGTCGGTGACGTGGGCATGCGAAAGCGGAATCTTCATGCGGTTCCTTCCGGGACGAGGATGATCTTGCCGAACTGTCGGCCCGACTCCATCCGTTCATATGCCGCGGCCGCCTCGTCGAAGCGGTGCACGGAATCGATCCGGGGCTTCAGCCGCCCCGAGAAGACGGCCGCCGCGGCGGCGCGGAATTCACGGTCGTTCGCCATCGTCGAGCCGAGGATCGAGAGCTGTTTCCAGAAGATCAAGCGCAATTCTTCCCTGGGATTGGGCCCGGAAGTGGCGCCGCAGGTCACGATTCGCCCCCCCTTGGCCGCCGATCGCAACGATATCATCCACGTCGCGTCGCCCACGCAGTCGATCACGACGTCGCAGCCCCGCCGTCCCGTCGCCTCGGAGACGCGCCGCGCGACGTCGTCCTTCGAGCTCCATCCGTGGGAGGCGCCGGCATCGCGGGCGGCCGCGAGCTTTGCCTCGTCCGACGACGTCCCGAAGACCTCCGCTCCGCACATCCGTGCGATCGCGAGCGCGGCCCACGCCACGGCTCCCCCGATCCCGTGGATGAGGACCGTTTCCCCCGGCCGGACGGCCGCGCGGCCGACGACCATCCGCCACGCCGTCTGGTACACGAGAGGAAACGCCGCCGCTTCCTCGAACGAAAGCGTCTCCGGGAACGGAAAGACGTTGCGGGCCGGGACGACCGCGAACTCCGCGAAAGTGCCGGGCGAGTGCTCGCCGAGGATCCGGAATTTCACGCAGAGGCTCTGCTCGCCGCTCCGGCAGTACTCGCATTTTCCGCAGTACAGGCCGGGCTGGATCAGCACGCGCTCTCCCGGGGAGAGCTCCTCCACGCCGTCTCCGACCCGATCGACCACGCCGGCGCCGTCGGCGCCCGGGATCTGCGGCAGCGGCACCCGGACGTTCTCGAGCCCGTTCCGCACGAAGAGATCGAGGTGGTTGAGCGCCGCCGCCCGGATCCGGATGCGGACCTCCCCCGATCCCGGTTCCGGATCCGGCCTCTCACCGAACCGGAGCACTTCCGGGCCGCCGTGATTCTCGAAATAAACCGCTCTCATCGTCCCATCCTCCGCGCCGCGCGCTCGATCTACTGGAGATACCCGAGCGATTTCAGCTTCTCGAGGTACTCCCGGCCGGTCTCCGTCGGCGCGGCGGGCGCCCCCGGCCGCCGCTCTCCGTACGTCGCGACGGCCGCGGTCTCGAGCGCTCCGGGACGGAACATGTCGGCCCGCGCCGAGCCGGCGAGGTCCCGCGCCGCCGGAATTCCCAGCCTCGCGATCGCGCTCGGCGCGACGTCTTCCGCACGGACCGAAGGCAACGCTCGTTGGGCCGCCGGATCGACGAGCGCCCATCCGCCCGACGCGCCGGACCGGCCCGCGTCCGCCAGGAGCCAGAGCGCGCCGCCGCCCGCCCGCGCGATCGCGAGGCGCTGCGCGACGAACTCCCGGGCGGGGCGGGACAGCGGTCCGCCGTCGATGTCCGCTCCGGGAAGATAGATCGTCGCCAGTCGGGGGGCCACGGCCTCCTCCGCGCGCCGGAACGCGGCGATCGCCGCGGCGTCGTCCTCGGCGCCGCTGGCGGCCCGGAGAGCGATCTCCCGGTTCTCGACGACCCGCGCCCCCGGAACGGCCTCCGACGCCCACCAGTTCACCGAGACGGTCGGGATCCCGGCGCGCGCCGCCACCTCCCAGAACGTCCAGGCGCGCCGTTCGGCGCCGGACACGGGCACCCGCCCGGTCGCCTTCGCCCAGCGCAGGGGTCCGCGGAAGATCCAGCCGGTCCCCGCCGGCGGCGTGAGCGCGGCCTTTCCGAACAGGGAAATCCGCTCGAAGGCCGCCACCCCGTGCCGCGATGGAGGAACGCCGGTCGCGATCGTCGTCCAGATCTCCGGAGGAGGCGCCGCGCCGCGGCGCCAGCGGACGAGCGGGGCGTCGGGCGCCAGCAGCCCGAGCGTCTCCGGAGATACGCCGTCCAGCCCCACGATCACCAGCGCGTCCGGCCGGGGAGAGATCGTGAGCGGCGGAAAGGCCGCCCCCGGCTCCCGGCGCGACGCCCAGAGCGACGCGGCGCCGAGCAGCACCGCGAGCGCCGCGGCGGCGCCGCGGCGCCACGAAAGCCGCTCCGGGAGGGGAACGTGCCGCCGGAGGGCGAGGGAGAGCGACGTCGCGCGGGCGGCCCTCGCGAAATAGAAGGCCGCGACCGCGACCGCGGCGAGCGCGAGCGCGGGGTGGGCCCCGGGCGACGCGGGGAGCGAACGCACCCCCGCCGTGAAGAGCCCGAACACGAGGATCGCCGCCGCGGCCGCCGCGATCAGAGCGGAGCGCGCGGGACGCGAGGGCGCGCGGCGGAACCGGGCGGCCAGCAGCACCGCGGCCGCGGCCGCGAGCGCGAGCGGGATCTCGATGACGAGGAGGGCGGCCGCCGCGAGAAACGCGCCCCCGGCGGGCACGACGGCGCCCCGGGCGGCCAGCGCGGCCGTGGACGCGACGACGCAGGCGACCGCCCCGGCCGCGGCGGACGGAAGGATCGCGCCGGACGCCCGCGGCGCGTTGAAGATCGCCCTCTCGATTCCCGCGTCGAGATATCCCTGCGCGCGCAGCCGCGCGCGCACCTCGTCGATCGGCGGCGGCGGAGCGCTCACGAGCGTCGGTCCCGCAGGAGATACGCGAGGTCCGCGAGCGGCCGCCCGCGCGGCCCGAGAGGCTCGACGGCGCTCGCGGCGGCTTCGGTCAGCTCGCCGGCGATCGTCACCGCGGTTTCCCGGCCCAGGATCTTCGCGAAGTTCGCGCGGTGCCCCTCGCCGTGCGCCTTCTTGCCGGTGCGCTCCGCGGCATCGGGCGTCTCCAGGAGGTCGTCGACGATCTGGAACGCCAGGCCGAGGTTCTTCGCGTAGCGGGTGAGTGCGGCCACGCCCTCCTCGGACGCGCGCGCGGCGATCGCCCCGCCCCGCGCGGCGGCGACGAAGAGCTCGCCGGTCTTCAGCGCGTGGATGCGTTCGAGCTCGTCGAGCGTCGCGCGGGCCGGATCGGCCGTCAGGTCCGCGAACTGGCCTCGGCAGCAGCCGGGTTCCCCGGCCGCCCGGGCGAGCTCGGCGACGAGCTTCGTCCGGATCCGGTCGGGCAGGCCGTCGCTCCGGCCGAGGAGCTCGAAGGCGCGATTGATCAGCGCGACGGCCGCGAGGATCGCCGTCGATTCCCCGAACTCCAGGTGGAGGGCGGGGCGTCCGCGGCGCAGCGTGGCGTCGTCCATCGAGGGGAGGTCGTCGAACACGAGGGAGGCGGCATGCACGGCCTCGAGGGCCGCGCCGAAGTCGAGGAGACCCGCCGGGTCGCCGCGGAAGAGGACGCCGGCCGCGAGCGCCACGAGCGCGCGGATGCGCTTGCCCGGGGAAAGGAGCGCGGCGCGCATCGCGGAGGAAAGAGGAGAGTCGTCCGCCGGAACGACGGCGGAGAGCCGCTCCTCCAGCCGCCCGATGTGGAGCTCGGAAAAAGTCGCGAAGGAGCCGTCAGGTCCCCGGCGCCGCGTCAACTTCCAAAGCTGGCGACGGCTTCCGGTTCGTTCTCGTAGACGTCGAAAACGGTGATGAGCTGGGTGACCGTGAGAACGTCCTGGATCTTCGGCGGGAGATGGAGCAGCCGGAGGCGCCCCCCCTTGTTCGTCACGGTCGTGTAGCAGCCGACGAGCTCGCCGATGCCGGAGGAGTCGATCGAGGTCACCTCGTTCATGTTGACGAGGATGTCCTTCTTCCCGGCGTCGAGGAGCCGCGTGATCGTGTCCCGAAGCTGAATGTCTCCCGAGCCGATGGTGATCTTCCCCTTCAGCTCGATGATGGATACGTTTCCGGACTCGCGGACGGTCGCCTTCATGGCTCGATCTCCTCCTATTCTGGTTCGTCGGCTACGAGCTTCTTCTCGAGGACCACTTTCGTGCCGCCGAGCGAGAAATCGTATCGCACATCGTCCATGAACGTCTTCATGTAGAAAATGCCGCGTCCCGAGGTCTTGAGCCGGTTCTCGGGGGCGAGCGGATCGGCGACCTGTTCCGGCCGGAACCCGACCCCCTCGTCGGCGATGGCCATGCGGAAGACGTCCCCGTCGACCTGCAGGGTGAGCGACACGCGTTTCTCCGTGTCCCCCTGGTTCCCGTGCTTGATCGCGTTGGCGACCCCTTCCCGAAGCGCCATCGAGATCGCGTGGGTCGTGTCGGCCGAGAGTTTCCACGGCCGGAGCACGTAATCGCACACGAACTGCGCGAGTTCGATGTTGTCGAACGAGCTGGCGATCGACAACGTGACGGGAGCCACGCGGTTTTTCATCACGGCAAAATCGCCGAAAAGATACCCGATATGCGAGAATGCAGCAAGATGGCCACCCGCCTCGGACGGCTCGCGATCGTCGTCGGAGCCCTCCTCTCCATGGCGGGCGCCGCGAGTCCGCCCGCCGTCTCCGACCGGGTCGCCGAGGCGAGGAAGACCGTGGAAGAGGTCCGCGGGCGAACGTTCCGGCGGCCGGTCCCGTCGGAGACGGTCGGACCCGAGAAGCTCCGCACGCTGCTCTCCCGCAAGCTCTCGGAAGGACTGGTCGTCGCTCCGGAGGCGTATTTCCGCTCGCTCGCCGCGATCGGCGCGATCTCGGACGCCGACCTGCCGCACCTGCTCGATCGGCTGCTCGATTTCTACGGCGGCGAAGTCCTCGCCTTCTACGACCCCGCCGAGGGAAGGTTCTTCGTTTCGAGCTCCGGGAAGGAACGCCTCGGCGGGTTCGGCGGAATGGAGGAGACGCTCGTCTTCACCCACGAGCTGACCCATGCCCTGCAGGACCAGTACCTCTCTCTCGACGGCCGCCTCCGCGCGCTGAAGAGCGACGGCGACGCGGCGCTCGCGATGGACGCCCTGCTCGAAGGGGAGGCGACCGAGGTCATGATCGAGAGCGCGGTCAAGGACCTGCCGGGAGGCGAGGACGGCGTCGAAGCGATGCTCGCTCCCCTGCTCACCGCGTCGCTCTCGGACCTCGATCCGGACGCCGCGAAGGTTCCGTCGTTCTTTTCGGAGCAGCTGCTGTTCCCCTACAGCGAAGGCACCGCGTACGTGCGGCAGATCCGGAAGCGCGGCGGCTGGAAGGCGATCGACGCGCTCTGGAGCTCGCTCCCGGCGAGCTCGGCCGAGATCCTCCACGCCGGTTCGCGCCGCCCGGCGCCCGGCGGCCCTCTCCTGGCGGACCGCGCGGTGGCGCCTCCCGCGGGCGGCGCCTTCCTCTATTCCGACACGCTCGGCGAGTGGACCCTCCGCTTCCTCTTCCGGAAAGCATCGGTCGCCGACGCGGACGCGGCGGCCGCCGCCTGGCGCGCCGACCGATTCCTCTTCTTCACGTCGGGAGACCGGGTTGCCTATGCCGGCCGTATCCGCGCCGACGACGCGGCGGATGCCCGGCGGATTCTCGAGGCGTGGAAGAGGTCTTCCCCGGCCGCCGCGGGGTCCGTCGACGGCACCGACGTGACGGTCTGGTCCGGCTTCGACAAGACGCCCCTTTAGACGCCCGCGCCGCTCGCCCTCCCGGGACGACTCAGCTCACGAATTTCAGCGCGAACGGGATCAGGACGAAGAGCTCGAACGCGTCGAACGCGCCGTGAGCGACGATCCCGGGAAGGGCGTTCCCGTACAGCTCGAACGTCAGCGCCAGGATCGACGCGAGGATGAAGATCCCGACGAGCATCACCGGCTGGCCGTAGACGCCGTGCGCGAGCGTGAAGAAGATCGTCGCGCCGATCGCGCCGATCCGGGGCTGGAGGAAGGATCGGAAAAAGGCCTCTTCGAAGATCATCGCCGAGACGACGATCGCGATCTTGAAGGCGAGCGGGAGGGCCACGATCCAGGGAATGACGGGGGAGATTCGCGGCGCCGCTCCCGCCGGAGCGAAGATCGAGACGATCCACTGGATCGCCAGCATCCCGCAGAGAGAGACCCCCCACGCGAAGGCCGCGATCGGAAACCCCGCGAGGAGCAGCCGGACGGGACGGCCGGAGCGGATCTTCAGGAAATCCAGGATGGGCGGTCGGCCCGAGAGCACGTACCAGACGATCAGGAACAGCAGAAACACCGCATGGAGGGCGAAAGCCGAAACCGGCGAGAGGTCCTTCGGCTCCGCCGGCCGTCCCGAGAGACCGGACGCGAACGGCGCGACGACGCAGAGGATCAGGACGGCGACGAGAAGAGCCAGCCCGATCGTCTTGCGCGTCTCGGTCGGAAACGCATCCTGATCGAATCCGCGGCGCCGGAGCGCCCGCAGCAGGAAACCCGCCACGAGGACGGCGCCCGTCGTGAACAGGATCACGAAGACGGCGGCGTTCATTCCGTCGGGCGAACGACGATCAGCACCGAGGCGGGGGACGACCGCGCGACCCGCTCCGCCGTCGCCCCGAGGGCGTGCGGGTGGCGGGGACCGGTCAGTCCATGGGCCCCGACGACGACGAGCGAGGGCCGCCGCTCGGCGGCCACTTCGAGGATCACGGAGGACGGCTTTCCCCGCGCCACGACCAGCTCGGGTCTCGGACCCGTCGCGGCCGCCGTCCATTCGCGGAGCCGGCGGAGAGCGGTTTCCCGGAGCGTCAGGAAATAGTCGACGTCCGGGTTGTTGACCGCGAAGAGGTCCGGATACGGGAAGCGGTCGTCGATCACGTGGAGAACGATCGCCGGAATCTGCTCGAGCGCGGCCAGCCGCAGCCCTTCCCGCACGACGACCGG
>DASTIQ010000265.1 GCA_035717485.1 Thermoanaerobaculia bacterium
CCGCGTCGCTCCCGCGCTGAGGGTGATCGGTTCGGGCGAGAGTTCCATTGCTCCTCCTCCATTGGGGGGGAATTCCAGCGTCCGCCCGATCGACGCTCGCCGCGCTCGGAGCCGGTGATATCGTCCCGGAATAACGCGGGAATCGGGGGGCCTCATGGAATCTCTCGTCGGTCACACCTTCGCTCACTACAAGATCGTCGGCCTGCTCGGGCAGGGCGGCATGGGCATGGTTTACGAAGCGGAAGACGCCGATCTCGGCCGCCGCGTCGCGGTCAAGGTCCTCTCGGCCTCACTCCAGGACGACCTCCCGATGCTCGAGCGCTTCAAGCGCGAGGCGCGCGCCGCCTCGGCGCTGAACCATCCGGGGATCTGCACGGTGTACGCGATCGAGCAGCAGGAGGGGCGGCCCTTCATCGTGATGGAGCTCATCAAGGGCTCGACGCTCGCCGAGAAGATGGGGCGGCAGCCCGTGCCGGTCCCCCAGATCCTCGACTACGGGATCCAGATCGCCGACGCGCTCGAGTCCGCCCACTCGAAGGGGATCGCGCACCGGGATCTGAAGCCCGCCAACATCATGATCAACGACCGCGGTCAGGTGAAGATCCTCGATTTCGGGCTCGCGAAGGTCGAGGCGGCGGCGGCCTCGTCGGAATCCGGCGAGGAAGTCTCCCAGCTCGTCACCGCCGTCGGCTCGGGACCCCTGACGACCGCCGGAACGGTGATGGGCACGGTGCACTACATGTCGCCCGAGCAGACGCGGGGGCAGCTCACCGACGCGCGGACCGATCTGTTCTCTCTCGGCGCCGTGCTCTACCAGATGGCCACCGGGGAGATGCCCTTCCAGGGCGACACCGACGCCGTCGTCTTCGACGCGATTCTGAACCGCCCCCCGAAGCCCCTGTCCGAGGTCAACCCCGCCCTCCCGGCCGAGCTCTCCCAGATCCTCGAGAAGGCCCTCGAGAAGGATCGGCAGCTGCGGTACCAGTCGGCGACGGATCTGAAGACGGACCTCCTGCGGCTCAAGCGAAAGCTCGAGTCCGGACAGAAGCATGCGGCCGAGCTCGCCGATTCGCGGCCGGGCGCGCGGCCGGTCGAGAAGTCGGTCGCCGTCCTCTACTTCGAGAACCTCGGCGGCCCGAAAGAAGACGAGTACTTCCGCGACGGGATCACGGAAGACATCATCACCGAGCTCTCGAAGATCGAGGGGCTGCGCGTCAACCAGCGATCGATGGTGCTCGGGTTCCGCGACAAGCCCGTGGTCGCCTCGCAGGTCGGCCAGCAGCTCGCCGTGTCGTACGTGCTCGAAGGGAGCCTGCGGCGCGCCGGCGACCGGCTGCGGATCACGGCGAAGCTCGTCGAGACCGCTTCGGGCTACGCCGTCTGGTCCGAGCGCTACGACCGCGAGATGAAGGACGTCTTCGAGGTCCAGGACGAGATCGCGCGGAAGATCGCCGAGGCGCTGCGGATCAAGCTGTCGCGGCAGGAGCAGGACGCGATCGCCTCGAAGCCGACCGACAACCTGCAGGCGTACGACCTGTACCTCCGCGGACGCAGCTACGCGCGCCGGCTCACGCGCCAGGATCTCGAGTTCGCGCTCCAGATGCTCGAGAACGCCGTTTCGCAGGATCCGAACTTCGCGCTGGCCTACGCCGCGATCGCCAACGTCTGCGCCTACTACCACGCCCACTACGCGCGCGAGGACGCCTGGATGCAGCGGGCGCGCGCGGCGGCCGAGCGCGCGATGACGCTCCATCCGGGACTTCCGGAGGTGATGGTCGCCCAGGCGTGGATCCTCTACGCCAAGGGGCAGTACGACGAGATGACGGTGATTCTCCGCAACGTGATCGCCCGAAAGCCCGACTGCGAAGGGGCGTACTACCTGCTGCTCCGCGGCCTGTACGCTTCGGGCAAGTACCAGGACGTCGCCAACATCGCCGAGCAGGCGATCGAGGCGAGCGGCACCGACTACAACGTGTACGTGCCGATCGCGAACTCGCTCGGCGCGCTGGGCAAGGCCGAGACGGAGAAGAACATGCGCCAGCGCGTCATCCAGGCGCTGGAGGCGCAACTCCGCGAGATCCCGGAGGACGCGCGCGCCCGGATCCTCCTCGGCGCCTACTACGCGGAGGACGGGCGCGTGGACGACGCGATGCGCGAGTCGAATCTCGCGATGACGCTCCGCCCCAACGAAGCGATGGTGCTGTACAACGCCGCCTGCACTTTCTGCACGATCAACAAGAAGCCCGAAGCGCTCGACGCGATCGTGAAAGCGTGGCGGGCCGGCTTCCGGGACGCCGACTGGGCGCGCCGCGACCCGACGCTCGCGCTGATCCACGACGAGCCCGAGTTCCAGAAGCTCTATCCGGAAAGGCCGGCGGCGGGCTGACCGGGCGAGCGGCGCCGGCGGCGGAATCTTCCCGGTCGCCGCTTTTCGATATGCTTCGGCCGAAGGAGCACTCATGAAGAAGATTTCCCTCGGCATCGCCCTGGCCATCGCGTTGCTCGGCGTTCCCGTTTCCGCGCGGGCGGCCGACTCGAACGAGGCGGCCATCAAGGACCTGAACGAGCAATGGGTGGCGGCGTGGAACGCTCACGACCCGAAGCGGATGGCGGCCGTGTGGGCCGATGACGTCAGCCTCATCAACCCGTTCGGGGTCAAGTGCAGCAACCGCGCCGAGGTGGAGAAGCTCTTCGAGCAGGAGCAGGGTGGCGTGATGAAGGCGAGCACGTACAAGATCGACTCGTTCACGCTGCGGAAGGCCTGCGACGACGTCATGATCGGAGACTGGGAGGCGACGGTCACCGGGATGATCGACCCGAACGGAAATCCGCTTCCGCCCTTTTCGCATCACGGCACGGCGGTGTACCAGAATCGCGGCGGGCACTGGGCCCTGACGATGGTCCGCGCCTTCCAGCCCCTGCCGCTTCCCGGCGCCGCGACGAAGTAGCGCCGGCGGTTCGATCGGTCCCTTCTCGTGCCGGGTTCGCCCGGCACGTTTCGTTCGTGCCCTGCGGGTGCCGGAACCGGGGAGGACGAGCGCCGGCGAACGCGAACGAAACCTGAACGGGGCGCGGCCGGGGAGTCGAAAAGGGAGGAGTTCGCCAAAGAAAAGAGGCCCCTCGCGGGGCCTCGTCGGGAAGGCGCTCGGGCGCCTCCGAATCTCGAATCAGCGGGCGTAGCTCGAGACCGTTTCGTAGGTCTCGACCTTGGGGGTTCCGTCGAGGAACACGGTCAGCTTCTCCAGGACCTGCGGGTAGGTCATGTTCTCGTAGTTCTCGGCGTTCTTCCGGTTGTCCCACAGGCTGATGAACTGGGCGCCCTTGGGATTGACGAGCGTGACTTCCTCTTCGAAACCGTTCTGTTTGCGGAGCATCGGAACGACTTCCTTCTCGAAGAGTTTCGTGAATTCCGTCTCCTTGCCGCTCTTGATCTGGAAATGGACGTTGCGGGCGAACTTCATGGGGCTTCTCCTGAGTTCCTTGTGTGGGTGTTCTCTTCATCGGGCAACCCGAGACGGAGGGCCGGTTTCGACAAGGTACCGGAACCGGTTTGGACCTCTGAAGGATCTTCACCATAGCATGGATCGCGGGCGATGGCGTGGATGCACGGCAATGATTCGCGCTTCGTGGACCGAGCGATTCGATGCCAGGCCGAGTCATCCGAGAAAGCGATGGGGAACGGTCCTTTTGTCGGCTCTCCTCGGGAACGCCTTCGTCGAGCTCGCGCGCGGGCGAACGCCGCCGAAGTCGTGCGGCGCGACGCCCCCACGTCAATCGTGTATTGATCGCCGCGCCCGGCATACACTCGGAAGATGGACGAAAGGCGCGTCCTGCTGACCGGAGCCACCGGATACGTGGGCGGCCGCCTCCTCGGGGAGCTCGAAAGGCGCGGCGTCCCTCTGCGCTGCTTCGTGCGGCGCGAAGGCGCGCTGCGGCGGCGCGTGTCGGCATCGACGGAGATCGTGGTCGGCGACGCGCTCGACCCCGGCGCCGTCGCGCGGGCGCTCGCCGGAGTTCGCGCGGCCTACTACCTGATCCATTCCATGGGGCAGGGGGAGGACTTCGCGGAGAAAGACCGACGGGCGGCGGGAATCTTCGGAGCGGCGGCGCGGGAAGCGGGGGTCTCGCGGATCATCTACCTCGGGGGGCTGGGCGGCGGCAGCCGCCTTTCCGAGCATCTCGAGAGCCGGCGGGAAACGGGAGAGATCCTGCGCGAATCCGGCGTCCCGGTCGTCCAGTTCGAAGCCTCGATCGTGATCGGCTCGGGGAGCCTCTCGTTCGAGATGATCCGCGCGCTCGTCGAGCGCCTGCCGGTGATGATCTGCCCGCGCTGGGTCGCCGTCGAGGCGCAGCCGATCGCCGTGGAAGACGTGATCGCCTACCTCGCCGACGCGCTCGACCTGCCGGCGGGCGCGGAACGCATCTACGAGATCGGCGGGCCGGAGCGCGTGACGTACGCCGGCCTCATGCGCGAGTACGCGCGGCAACGAGGGCTCCGGCGTCTCCTGCTCCCGGTTCCGGTCCTCACGCCCCGGCTGTCGAGCCTCTGGCTGGGGCTCGTGACGCCCCTCTATGCGCGGGTGGGACGGAAGCTGATCGAGAGCCTGCGCACGCCGTCCGTGGTCCGGGACGACGCCGCGCGAAGGGTGTTCCCGGTCGAGCCGCGCGGCGTCGCGGAGGCGATCCGGCGCGCGCTCGCCAACGAGGACGCCGCGTTCGCGCGCACGCGCTGGTCGGATCCGGTCTCGTCGTCCGCGCTCCTCGACCACGACGGCACGAAGAGAGCGGGCACCCGTCTCATCGACAGCCGGACGGCGAAGGTCGCGGCGCCGCCGTCCGCGGCCTTCGACGCGATTCGCCGGCTGGGCGGCGAGCGCGGCTGGTACTACGGGAACTGGCTCTGGGAGCTGCGGGGCTTCATCGATCTCCTCGTCGGGGGGGTGGGCGTCCGCCGGGGACGCCGCCACGAAAGCGAGCTCGAGGAGGGGGACGCCGTCGATTTCTGGCGCGTCGAGAAGATCGAAGAGGACCGGCTCCTCCGCCTGCGCGCCGAGATGAAGCTTCCCGGACGCGCGTGGCTCCAGTTCGAGACGACGCCGGCGGACGGAGGAACGGAGATCCGCCAGACCGCGATCTTCGACTCCGTCGGGCTCTTCGGCGCGCTCTACTGGTACGGGCTCTCCCCGCTTCACCGCCTGATCTTCTCCGGCATGCTCCGCGAGATCGCGCGGCGAACCGTCGCCGGCCCGGAACGAATCTCGCGGAGCCGCGAAGGGCGATAAAATCCGGTCAACATTCGTCTCTTGTGCCGTTTTCGAATGAAAGGAACATTCGCGATGTCGAAACGTGCGGGCGGCTTCATGATCATCATCGTTGGCGCCGCGGCGACCTCGGCCTTCGGGGCGGCGTCGTGGGTTTCCCAGGGCCCCTTCGGCGGCGCGGCCGATTCGGTCGCGCTCGACGCGAGCAACCACGCCGTCTACGCCGGCAATTTCGGCGGCGGCGTCCAGAAGAGCACCGACATGGGACTCCATTGGGCGCCGGCGAACACGGGACTCGGCAACACCACCGTGAACCTCCTGGCCGCGAGCCCGGCCGCGAGCGGACGCGTCGTCGTCGGGACCCAGAACGGCATCTGGCTCACGACGAACGGGGGCGAATCGTGGTCGGCGACCAACGTGATCGGGAAGCCCGGCGATTTCGAGGGGCCGGACGTTCGCGCGGTCGCGTTCTCGCCGTCGGACGCGACGAGGGTCTATGCCGCCCAGGACGGTTCGGCGGGTGTCTGGCGCTCGACGGACTCGGGCGCTCACTGGACCCCGAGCGCGGCCGGGATCACGGACGGATTCCTCGTGGCGATCGCGGTCGATCCGACGTCGGCGGACATCGTCTATACGAGCACGTTTTCGGGGCACCTGTTCCGGTCGACGGACGGCGGGGAGACCTGGGCGGAGTCGGATTCGGGCCTCCCGCACACCGACATCGACAGCATCCTGGTCGACCCGACGCAGCCGGCGACCGTCGTCGCGGGCACCGGAAACGGCCTGTACCGCAGCACCGACCACGGTGCGTCGTGGCACCCGGCCGCGGGCGGGCCGCCCGGCAACTCGGGCGACAAGGACCAGACCCCCTACGGCCTCTCCGCGGCGACGTTCGGGAACGTCCCGACGCTCTACGCCGCCTCGCATTTCGGAGGGCTCTTCGCGAGCACGGACCACGGCGCGACCTGGACGCGCATCGACCACGACCTCGCGGCGTTCGGGCCGTATGCCTTCGTCTTCGATACCTCGGCGGGGGTCGCCTATGCCGCGCTCGACGGCGATTTCGGCCACTCGCTCGATGGCGGCGTCACGTGGTCGATCGCGAACGACGGGTACGCCGCGCAGTACGTCCCCACCGTGGCCTTCGATCCCGACTCGCCGAACATCGTTTTCGCCGGCACCTGGGGCAACGGCGTGTTCCGGTCGACGGACTCGGGCAACACCTGGACCGCAACGAGCGTCCCCGCCTTCGTCCTGGGGCTGCTGTTCGATCGCCACGATCCGAACGTCGCGTATTTCGTCGGCGGGAACGAGGTCGGCATCATGAAGAGCACCGACGGCGGCCGATCCTGGAAGGCGATGAACAGCGGGCTGGGTCCGGTCGAGGAATTCCAGGCGCTGGCGCAGAGCGGCTCGGGAGACGTCCTCCTGACCGGGGATTTCCACGGGAACGTGTACCGTTCGACGGACGGCGGCGCCAGCTGGCACAAGGCCGTGACCGGGCTCAGCGCGTCGTCGATCAATTTTCTCGCGGCGGATCCGATCGCCGCGTTCACGTTCTTCGTCGCGACCGATTCGAAGATCTTCAGGACGACCGACGGAGGAGTCCACTGGGCGCCTTCCGGGTCGGGGTATCCGGGAGCGCCGGGCGCGATCCTCGTCGATCCCTTCTCCTCGGCGATCTTGCTCGCCGGCTCGCCGTCGGCGTACTTCACGCGGGGAACCGGAGCCTGGCGGTCCGTCAACGGCGGAATCTCCTGGACGTCCGTCGGAGGCGCGCTCCAGAACCAGACCGTCGAAACTTTCGCGGCCGATCCCGCTCACATGGGCGTGATCTACGCGGGCACCTTCGGCGGAGGCGTCTACCGAAGCACGGACCACGGAGCGACGTGGACACCATTCACGGCCGCGGGCCTCGTGAACGAGAACGTGGTCGGCCTCGCGGTCAGCCCGCACGGCTGGGCGCTGCAGGCGGGAACCGATTCGACGAGCACGTTCCGATACGACTTTCCCGGCCGGCACGTGATCGCGGGTCCCGGGACGGAAGCGGTCCCGAAGGTGCACCCGAGAGACTGATCTTTCCGGCGGCGCTCGCCGGTCCGGTCAGCGCGCTTCCGACTCGTTTCCCGTGCCCGCGAGGATTTCTTCCGGCAGACGACCCTTCATGAGCTCGCGGACGCCGCCCTCGACGACGAGGGCGGACGAGGTCGCCATCGCGACGCGCTTGCCATCGGCGTTGTCGACGTCGCAGGATGTGACGCGGAGCCGCCGGCCGCGGTGACGAACCGTGGCGGAGAACTTGAGGTCTCCGGAATCGACCAGGGCCGGCCTCGTGAACCGGATGTGCATGTCGAGCGTCGCGAACACGTCGCCGGCCGCGAGCGTCGAGTACACCGACGCTCCCATCGTGAACTCCGACGCCCACGCGAGGAGCCCCCCGTAGATTCCGGGACCGCCGTTCGAGAACCAGGCGGACGAGGGGACGACCGCCTCGACTCGGCCCTCCTCGATGCGCGTCGGCCGGTACCCGGTGAGCCGCCAGACGGGAAAGGGCTCGCGCGTCATCGATTTCCGCTGAAGGTCGATCGGCGTTCCGCGCGTGACTTCGTCGAGGCGGAAATACCCGTTCTCCGGTCCCGGCCGAAGCCAGGGATCCGGCGTCTCGGCCGGCGTCGGCTCGGGAGCGGAACGGCTCGTGAGCTCGGCCGGAACGTCCGTGATCAGGCAGCGGCTGCTCCCGAAGGCGAGCATCCGGCCGTCCTGGTCCGTGATCTGGACCATCGAGAGGCCGACCTGGTTTCCCGAGTGGACGGTTTCGGCGCGTCCGATCATGTTGGCCGTCTTTCGGCTCATCGGACGCACGAAAGACATGCTGAGCTCGGACGTCGTGATCGCCTTTCCCGGCGGAAGGGTCGTCCAGATCGCGGAGGCGAGAGGAGCATCGGCGAAGAGCGCGTACACGCCGCCCCAGTAGAGGCCGAAGCCGTCCTCCAGCCAGCGCGTGATCGGCATCGTGAACGTCGCCTTGCCCAGGCCGGCTTCGGTCGGTTTCATCCCGACGAGCCTCGAGATCGGAGGGCCGGGAAGCTCGCCCCGGATGAATCGCTTGAACGTCTCCAGGCCCGATTGCTGGAACGCCCGCGGGTCGGAGATCGCCCCTCGGAACGGTTCGTCGGTGACGTATTCCATCGCCTGCTCCCGTCGCGCGGTGGGGCTCGACGAGTTTCCCGATTCTAGCGCGCGGCCGCCCGCCGAACCGCGGAGAACGGGAATCGCGCGCGCCGTCGGAGTCCTTCCGCGGCCGCGCTTCAATCCGGGTGGCCCGTCCTCCCGTTCAGTGCGGCGTTTCGCGGAAGCGCGGGGAGGGGACCCATCCGCCGTGCTCCAGGAGGCGGCCGACCTCCCCGGAATCGGGTGGCGACGCCGCCGCGGAACGGCACCGATCGAGGATGCTCTGGTTGCGCGGCGAGTTCGGGTAGCGGGCGTCGAGGCGGCGTGCGATCTCGAGGGCCGCCGCGAACTTCTTCTCGGCGAGGAGGAGCTCGGCGAAGGAGAAGAGGAGCTCTTCGCGGAAAGGGTCGAGATCGAGCGCTTCCCGGTACTGGACGAGCGCCCGCCGCCGCCACAGCGGGTTGCGGGAGAGCGCGCCGCCGAGCTGGAAGCGATACTCGACGTTGTCCGGAAACAGGCGAACGCATTCCTGCAGGAGAACGATCGCCTCCGGGTAGTTTCCCTTCGCGAGCGACGCCAGAGCCTCGGTGTAGGCGGCGCGGGCGCGCTCGTCGCGCGCCTGCGGGTCGGCCTCCGCCGCCGCGTCCCAGGAGTCGGCGGACGGAAGGAAGGGGACGTCCTCCGCCGCCGACACGGCGCCCGACGACCCCGGGACGAACTCGATCAGTCCGCACGCGAGGAGGGTGTAGAGCGTCTGGGCGCCCTCCACGCGGGACCTGCCGAGACGAAGGATGTCGCGCAGCCGGGTCTTTCCGTCGCAGAGCGAAAGGAAATAGGCCTCTTCGGAGCTGAGCCGGAGCGACTGGAGCTCGGTCGTGAGGGGTGTGGCGCGGCCGAAGAACGCCGGGTCGCCGAGGGCCTTCACGTCGGGCTGGTTGACGGATTCCCGGCGGACCCCTTCGATGATCAGGGCCGCCGTCGGAAGGTCGAGCGAGACGTCGGAGTCGAGCTGTCCCGAGGAAGGAAGGAACCCGAAGTCGCCCTCGCGCCACGCGAAACAGGAGAAGAAGATCTCCTCGAAGTGACTCCGCGTCTCGGCGTCGAGGACGTTCCGCGACACCAGCCCCTTCTGGACGAGGATTTTCCCGATGCGCCCTCCGCGGCCGCCCTTGACGGAGTGCACCGCCTCTTCGAACTCCTCTTCGGGCAGCACGCCGTGAACGAGGAGCGCATCTCCGAGGCGCATTCCGGCTCGGGTGGAGTTGGCGGCCTTCAGCTCGCCGTCCACGAAGAAGAGGTGGATTCTTTCAGAGGGCCGGGCGAGCGTGAGCGTTCCCTTGGCCCGCCGCTGGACGATCCGATGGAGGACGAGCGGAACGGGGGTTTCTTCCAGGCGTCCGTCGAAACAGATTGCCGAGTTCAAACCTGACTCCGCGAGGTGCGCAAAAGTCTACCAGACGAAGCCGAATCCTTGCCGCGCACTCTTTCCAATGAGGGGGCAGCGTAGCGCCACCCGCACTCCGGCGCTTGATTCAATCGGCCCAGACGCCGGGCCGTTCCGTTGCGCGCGAAACGTCCTTTTTCTGAGCATTCCTCCGGCGCCGGCCGGACGACCGTGAACGGGCATTCCCGCCAGGGTTCCCCCCTGCGCGGAAGCCGCTACTTTTCCGGTTCGACGAGGACGAGGTCGCTCAATCCCCCCACCGCCGAGTGGGCGAGGTAGACGGCTCCGGGGTCGGTGACGGCCGGGTTGCGCGCACCGATCCGGGTCGGGACCGACGCGACGAGGGACAGCTTCCCCTGCGGATCGGCGTGCGCGATCGTGAGGCGTCCGGCCCTCGCGGCGCCCACGCAGAGGAGGTGCGTGCCGGGCGAGTAGTCGGGGAGGGAGCGGGACGAGAGATCGTCGCGGGCGCGACCCGTCAACCGCCCGAGACCGCCTTCAGGATGTCGGCCGCCTGCTGCTTCGTCGAGGCGTGGAGATCGCGCCAGACGATTTTCCCGTCCTTGACGAGGAACGACTGGCGACTCGCGAATCCGAGCGTCGTCGGCACGCCGAACGCCCGGATCACGTGCTTGTCGGAATCGGCGAGGAGCGTGAACGGAAGGTGGTACTTGTCGCGGAACGCCTTCTGCTCCTTCGGCGTGTCGGCGCTGACGCCCACGACGGTCACGCCCTTCCGGGCGAGATCGGCAAACGCGTCCCGCAGGCTGCACGCTTCCGCCGTGCACCCGGGTGTGTCGGCTTTCGGAAAGAAGTATACGAGCGTCCAGCCCGATCCGTAGAGCTGCCGGAGCGAGACGGGCCGACCGTCCTGGTCGACGGACTCCGCCTGCGGCGCGGCGTCGCCGACTTTCAGCGGCTCGGCGGCGGCGGCGCGGAGGAGCGACATGGAGGCTCCCAGGGCGGCGGCGAAAGCGATCATTCGTCGGTATTGCATGCTGAAATTATAAGGACCGTTCCGGCGCCCCTCGTCGCGTTCATCCGACCGGCCGGCGGCGCCGCACGCGGCGGCGGTATAGACTGCGGTCATGTCGAAGATCAATGGAGAAAAGGCCCGGTTTGCCGTGAATCGAAAGAAAAAGCTCCGCCGCCGCATCACCCGGCGGGCGTTGCCGACCCCGAAGAAGCCCGCGGAACCCCCCGCCGGTTCGTAGCCGCCGATCCCGCGGATGGCACATCCCGCGGATCGCCGAAGCGGCGCGGGACGCGCGTCCGCTGTCCGTGATAAGATGCCTTCGTTCTCGTTTTCGCTCGCCTTTCTTCCGTCACCGCTTTCGAGCCCGGCGGACTGACTTCCGAACGACAACCAACGAGAGGGTGCGCACGCGTCGGCGAGTGCCGCGCCGGACATCATCGCCGTCAGTCTTCGCCGAACTCGGCGCAGAAGGACCCATCATGAAAGTTTACGTAGGCAATCTCTCCCCGGAATCGACCGAACAGCAGCTCCGCGATCTGGGCGCGCCGTTCGGCAAGCTCGACAGCGTTGCGCTCATCATGGACAAAGCCACCGGCAAGGCCAAGGGTTTCGGCTTCCTCGAGTACCCCGCCGACGCCGAGGGCACCGCGGCGATTTCCGGGTTGAACGGCAAGGAAGTCGGCGGCAAGTCGCTGACCGTGAACGAGGCGCGCACGAAGTCGGCCCCCGCCTCCAACTGACACGCGGGTCTCGTATCTGCGGGAAGGGCGGGCCTCGTGCCCGTCCTTTTTTTGCGCGGACGGCGAGCTGAGGTTCCTGAGTCGCGAGTCAAGAGTCGGCACACAAGTCACAGGTTACGAGCCGCAAGTCTCGAGTCGAGGCCGTATCGAACCCCGCAGGCGTCAGAAGTCCGCGCGGCGCTCCGTGTTATGATGACATCTCTCGCATCGCTCGCCTTTCACAGCCTGGCTGCTGAATTCGAACGAAGAACATCGAGACGGGGGTTCCGGCGAAGATTCGCAGCGACCGTTCCCCGCATCCGGCGGCGCCCGGCAGAAAGGAAACACGGCACTTGACGAAATCCCGGTTCAACCATCCCCGATTCAGTCCGGCGGGAGAGGAGCGGATCCGCCGTTCCATGACGCGCGGCCATGGCGGCGACGATCCCCATCTCCCGATCCGAAAGCTGTCGGTCCGGCGCGACGGCGGCGCTTTCATTTCCTGGTTCGGTCCCGTCGACCACGGCTGCCCCGAGCACGAGGATGCTCTGTGGGAGATGGAAATCGACCTCCACGAGTTCAGCACGCGCAAGACGAAAAAGGCGCCGAAAGCCCGAAAGGCCTGACGATGTCGCACGACCCGCTCCTCGACAAGATCCGGGAGGTCCGCAGTCTCCTGTCGAATTTCAAGAGTGCTCTCGTGACCCAGAAGCGGTTCACCGACGCGACCGCGTCGATCTTCTGGGGGGAGGACAAGGCGTTCTGGGCCTTTCAGGCGGACCATGACCGGCGGAAGCACCAGGGGATCAGCGCCGCCGAGCGGGAGCGGCTGCTCGCCTTCGTCGATGAGAAGGCGGCCAAGTGGCAGCGGCTCTGCCGGCTCGCCGAGAGCGGCGAGCCGATCGAGAACGACGTTCTCGAGAGCTGAGCCCGCGGCGTCCGGGCCGGCGTCCGCCCTTGGCCGACCGCCGACCTCCCTCGAAACTCTCTGCCGAAAACCATCTGCATTCACAGAGGTTATGCCGATGGAGAGCGAATCCCGCCGGCCGGAGCACTGTGCCCGGACGCGGATGAGATAATCGTCGCCGGCTGCCCGTCGGCGCGGATACCGATCAGGGAGCTCACGAAATGGAAGCCCGTACCGACCGCCGCACGTTCGAGCCTCCGCCGAGGCGATTCCTTTCGCCGCGCGAAACGATCGACGTTCTTTCCAGGAGCCGGCAGGCCGCCTTCGGGATGGACGCATCCGAACACATCGTCTACTGGAACCGCCCGTGCGAAGCGTTTCTCGGCTATCCCGCCGTGAAAGTCCTCGGAAGACACTGCTTCGACGTGATCGCGGGGCGAGATGAGAACGGAAACCATTACTGCTCGCGCAACTGCCCGATTTCCCGTCAGGCGAGGAGCGAGGAGATGGTCCATCCCTTCACCCTCTTCGTCAAGGATGCCGAAGGAGCGGACCGCGCGGTCCGGTTCCGGACGTTCGCCATCCCCGCGGTTCGCGCGGAGCTCTCGGTCGTGGTCCACATCGTCGCCGAACGCGAGGTCGGGCTTTCGAAGACCGAGGCGGCTCTCGCGGCGACCTCGGCGAACGCGCCGGCCCCGCGATGGCCGATCCGGGGAGGGGCGGCGCCGATCCTCAACCTGACCACCCGCGAGCGGCAGATCATTCTGGGATTCGCCGAGGGCCTCTCGACGAGCAAGGTCGCCGAGAAGCTCGGGATCGCGGACGTGACCGTTCGCAACCACACGCAGCGGATCCTGCTGAAGTTCAACGTGCATTCGAAGCTCGCCGCCGTCGTGTACGCGTATCGGCACCAGCTTCTCTAGTCTCTAGTCTCTAGTCGCGAGTCGAAAGTCGTGGCACCCTCGATCAGGGACTCGCGACTCGGAACTTTCCGACTCGTGACTGCGCCGCGCCAGGAGGGCGGCGCCGGCGCGACCTACCAGCCGAGGGTGAAGACCGTGAGACCGATCGCGGCGATCAGGCCGCCGGCGGCGGCGTCGCCCCAGCGGTCGAGCCACGGCGCATGGAGACGGTGCGCTCCCGCGCGCGCCGGAAGCACGAAGGCGACCATCGTCGCCAGCGTCGCGACTTCGTAGAGCAGCACGATCGCCGCGGTCCGGGGCCCGCCGAGCGGAGCCGCCGCGAGGACGAGCGGAGCGACCGCCACGCAGGGATCCGCGGAGAAGAGGAGGAAGAGCGTCCAGGCGGTCGTGCGGGACGGGTCGTGGAGATGGTCGTAGTGCGAGTGCCGATGGCCGTGCAGGCGGGGCGGGATCGCCCGTCGGATTCCCCAGAGGGCGTACGCGACGCCGAACGCGATCAGGAGGAGCGGCGCGACGGCGCCGAGCTTCGCGCCGAACGCGGCGAGGACGCGGATTCCGAAGAAGGCGCCGGCGAGACCGATCGCCGCCGAAACGGTGACGTGTCCGATTCCGCAGAGGGCGGTCACGCGCGCGGTCCTTCCCGTCGACCAGCCGCGGGCTCGCGCGAGGGCCGCGAACGGCACCCAGTGGTCGGGCGCGGCGGTGTGGAGGCTTCCGACGGTGACCGCCGTCGCCGCGAGCGCCGGGAACATTGCGCCGCTCAATGCGGTCTCTCCGCGCCGAACTTCGGGGCGCGTTTCTCGAAGAACGCGCTCAGCCCTTCCCGGAAGTCGGCGCCGTCGGCGATCCGCGCGAGCGCCTCGATCTCCCGATCGAGGTGGAAATCGAGGCGATCGACGCCCGCCGCGGCGTTGACGAGCCCCTTCGCGATCCCGAGCGCTTCCGCGGGGCCGGCGGCGACCCGTCGGGCGACGTCGAGCGCGCGCTCGTCGAACCCCTCGGTCGGGAAGACGTCGTTGACGAGCTGCCAGTCGAGGGCCTTCTTCGCGTCGAGACGGGGATTCATCAGCACGAGCTCCATCGCGCGGCGAAGCCCGAGGAGGCGCGGCAGGAAGAACGTCGAGCTCTCGGCGCCCGTCAATCCCGTCTTTCCGTAGGCCCATTCGAAGCTCGCCCGTTCGGACGCGAACACGAGATCACACGCCATCGCGAGTCCGAATCCGCCGGCCGCCGCCACGCCGTCGACGGCCGCGAGGAAGGCTTTCGGCGCGCGCTTGATCTCCGAGATCGCGCTGTGGATGTACTCGAGGATCTGCTGGAAAACCGCGCCGTAGCCCCCCGCCTGCGGGCGGCCGTCCTGGAGATAGCCGAGGTCTTTCGCCTCGCCGCCGTCGCGGATGTATTTGAGGTCCGCGCCGCTGCAGAAGACTCCGCCTTCGCCGCGCAGGACGACGACCCGGACTTCGGGGTCGCGGGCACACTGGAGGCCGGCCCGGCGGAGCTCCTGCGCGGTTTCGACGTCGAGCGAATTGAACCGCTCGCGGCGCGCGATCGTGATGACGCCGATGCCGTTCTCCCGCTCGAGACGGATCGAGGTCACGGCCGCGACGCCTCCATCGCCGGAACCGGGACGAGATCGAGGTCCGGAGCCCTGCGACCCATGAAGGCATGGCGGACCGCGTCGACGGCGAGAGGCCCCCAGGCGTCGGCGAGCATCCATTCCTGATGCGCGCAGGCGTACGCCTTGACCGCGCGACGGTTGCCGTCGGCGAGGAGCTCGCGAACGAAGGGAGCGACGGGGTACGGCGCCGAGCGCCGGATCACCGGACCGGCGTCGACCTCCTCGGTCACCCAGTGCGAGGTCGCGCGGGTCTCCGGCTCGCCCGCGAGAATGGCGTCGGACACCGCCCGAAGCCCCGGGTATTTCGGCCGTCCGTCGGCGCCGAGAAGGCGGAGGTCGCTTCCGTGGATGTTGATCGCGCCTTCCGGGCCGGCGTCGAGGAGCGCGGGAGTCGCGACGTAGAGATACGACGAGAACAGGAGGAGGTCCGGTTCCCAGAGCCGAAGCAGGGCGGCGGCCTCCTCGTCGTATTCGCGGCGGACCGCCATGTCGGAGAGCGGCGCTTTTCGGCGGCGATAGAACTCGCGGATCGGATACGAGACGAACGGGACGTCGGCGTCGAGGAAGAGAGGCCGCGTCTCGAAGGCCGGCTCGCTCGAGAAGACGCAGGCGAGCTCCCACCGGCGGCCGAGCGCGGGGTCCGCGAGGAGATCGGCCGCGCCGGGGCACCGGTGCGACGAGAGCACCGCGACGCGCAGGGGACGGAGGAACGTCAGCATATGCGCGGGAGGGGCTCGCCCTCGGGCTCGGCGAGGAGCCTTCGTCCGAAGCCGGTGTCGAGGACGATCTGACCGGGGCGCTCGGCGAGACACGTGCCGACGATCGCGGCCTCCCGCCCGAGCGGGTGCGCGCGGAGCGTCTCGACGAGGAGCTCGGCGGCTTCGGGCGCGACGCCGATCACCGCTTTCCCTTCGTTGGCGACGTGGAGAGGGTCGATCCCGAGGAGATCGCCCGCGGCGCGGACCGCGTCGTGGACGGGAACTCTCGTCTCCTCGAGGAGGATGCCCACGCGGCTCTTGTCCGCCATCTCGTGGAGGGCCGAGGAGAGACCGCCGCGGGTCGGGTCCTTCATCGCGACGATCGACTCGCCCGCGGACTCGAGCGCCGCCCGGATCAGACCGTTGATCGGCGCGACGTCGGAGCGAAGATCGCCTTCGAGCGCGAGCTGGTGGCGCGCCGCCATGATCGCCAGCCCGTGATCGCCGATCGCGCCGGTGACGACGATCCGGTCTCCCGGACGCAGCCCGCAGTCGCGAACGATCCGGTTCGTGACCGCGACGCCGGTCGTGTTGAGCACGATGCCGTCGATCTCGCCGCGGCCCATGACTTTCGTGTCGCCGGTGACGATCGGCGCACCCGATTCCCGGCACGCCTCCGCCATCGAGGCGCGCACGCGCTCGAGATCGGTCCGCGGGAAGCCCTCCTCGAGGATCGCGCCGCAGGTGAGCGCGAGCACGTCGGTCGCGCCCATCATCGCGAGGTCGTTGACCGTGCCGCAGATCGACAGACGGCCGATGTCGCCGCCCGGAAAGAAGATCGGGTGCACGACGTGGGAGTCCGTCGTGACGACGACCCAGCGGTCGCCGATCCAGAGCGCGGCGCCGTCGTCCATCGCGAGCGGGCCGACGTCTTTCGGCGAGAGCTCCGGCGCGCCGTCGAGGAAGATGTCCTCGATCAGCGCGCGCATCGCGCGGCCGCCGGCGCCCTGCTTCAGCGTGACGCGTTCTTCGAGGAGGGCGAGGCCGGTTCTCCTCGAACCGGCGAGGTTCGCGGTCATAGTGCCCCCAGGTCGGGATGGCCGCCGTACTGGTGCCAGATCTTGCACGTGCCCTCGGAGGAAACCATGCACGCGCCGACGGGAGTGTCGGGCACGCATTCCTTCCCGAAGAGCTTGCAGTTCGACGGCGAGGCGATCCCGGACATGATGTCGCCGCAGATGCAGTCGGCGGTCAGAGCGGACGGCGCGTAGTCCCAGAGCGAGGCGAGGTCGATCGGGAACCGGCGGCGGGCGTCGAGATGGGCCCACTCGTCGCGAAGGCGCAGGTTCCCGTTCGGAACGTGAGCGATTCCGCGCCAGCGGCCGCCGACCGGGCGGAAGACGCTCCAGAGCTCTTCCTGCGCGCGGCGATTCCCTTCCTTCGTGACGCACCGGGGAAACATGTTGACGACCGCCGGCTCGCGGTCGCGGACGAGCTCGACCAGGCGCGCGAGTCCCGCGAGGATGTCGAGCGGTTCGAATCCCGCGACGACGACCGGAAGGCGGTGCTTCTCGGCGAACGCCTCGAAGATCCCCCAGCCGGTGATCGTCGCGGCGTGCCCGGCCGCGAGGAAGCCTTCGACCCGGTTCTCCGGCATTTCGGCGACGATCTCCATGACGGGCGGGATGTACTTGTGGGCGGAGAGGACCGAGAAGTTCTTCGGCGGATTCGAGCGGATCACGGCGGCCGTCGCGACCGCGGTCGTCTCGAATCCCGTCGCGAAGAAGACGACCTCGCGGTCCGTCGAGCGCGCGAGCTCGACGGCCTGGCTCGCGCTGTAGACGACCGCGACGTCGGCCCCGTCGGCCTGCGCGTCGTTCAACGACTGCACGGTGCCGCGCACCTTCAGCATGTCGCCGTACGAGGCGATGAGCAGTCCCTGCCGCGCGAGCGCGACCCCTTCGTCCACTTCGGGCATGTCGGTGATGCAGACGGGGCATCCGGGCCCCATGATGACGTTCAGGTCTTTCGGAAATGTCGCGCGGAGACCGAACTTCGCGATCGCCTGCTCGTGACTTCCGCAGACGTGCATCACGGAGACGGGAGACCGTCCGATCTCCTTCGTCACCCGGGCGATCGTTCCGGCGAGCTTCCGGGCCGTTTCGGGATCCCGGAACTTCAGCTGGCGGATCGCCGAATCGAGCCGGGATTCGGCCGCGGTCGGGAGAGCGTCAGGCATTGCCGACCTTCGTCCCCGCGATCTCGCCGCGCACGTCGGCGGCCATCAGGTCGTCGGCGCCCGCTTCCCGGAGCAATCCCTCGTAGAGGGCGAGCGTCCCGCCGATGTCTTCTTCGGGAATCCGCCGGATCGCGAAACCGACGTGGTTCAGGATGTAGTCGCCGGGCCCGACCGGCTCGTCGACGATGTCGAGCGAGACCTGGCGGCGGACGCCGAAGAAATCGACGACCGCGAAGGGCCCGTCGACGGAGATCACTTTTCCGGGAACGCCGAGACACATCATTCACCTCCGGAGGCAACGAGCTCGTGAACGTTTACGCCGCCGGCCGCGGCGGAGCCTTTCGCGCATCGGGCCGCCGCGACGACCGCCTGGCCGAGCGCGATGCCGCCGTCGCCCGTCGGGACGCGCCGCTGGAGAAGCGCGGCGATTCCGGAGCGTCCGAGATGGTCGAGCGATCGCTCGGCGAGGAGCGAGTTCTGGAAGCAGCCGCCGGTCAGGACCACGGGAAGGTCGCCGCGCGTCTCGACGGCATGGTGGACGAGCGCGGCCGTGGCGGCGGCGACCGTCTCGTGGAAACGTCCCGAGATCGTGGCCGGGGGAGCGCCCGCGAGGAAGTCCGCGACCGCCGCCCGCACCGTCGGGCGAAGGTCGAGCTCCCACGGCGTTTGCGAACGCGTGATCGCGTAAGCGTAGGCGCGCCGCTCGTCGGGATTGGCCGCGACGTTCCAGGCGAGAGCGACCTGCCCCTCGTGCCGGGCGAAAGGCCGGCCGAGGAAGAGAGCGCCGAAACCGTCGAAATATCTTCCGACGCCGCGCGCGAGCGGGGTGTGGATCCGCTCGGCGACGAGCTTCCGGACGACCGCCACGGCCCGCGGACCGAGACGGTCGAAGAGCGGGAGCCGGTCCGTCGGCGCGCCCTCGGGGAAAGCGTCCTCGAGGAGCGCGAGCGCGACGCGCCACGGCTCGCGGATCGCGGCCTCCCCGCCGGCGAGGGGAACGGGCCGCCAGGTCGCGATCCGCTCGAATTCCCCGAAGTCCGCGACGAGGATCTCGCCGCCCCACGCGGTGCCGTCGGTGCCGTACCCCGTTCCGTCGTAGGCGACGCCGATCGCCCTTCCGGCGATTCCGTGCTCCGCCATCGCGCTCGCGACGTGAGCGTGGTGATGCTGGACGGCGATGCGGCGCCCGTCGCGCCGGCGCGCGTAGTCGGTCGAGGCGTATTCCGGATGGAGGTCGTGGGCGATGATCTTCGCCTCGACGCGGAGGAACTTCTCCATGCGGGCGACGGCGTCCTCGAAGGCGCCGAGCGTCTCGAGGTTCTCGAGGTCTCCGATGTGCGGTCCGAGATACGCGGAGGAGCCGAGGCCGATCGCGAAGGTATTCTTCAGATGCGCCCCGCACGCGAGGACCGGCTCCGCGAACGGGACCGCGACGGGCACTTCGCGGGGAACCCAGCCGCGCGACCGGCGCATCAGCATCGGCCCGCCCGCGACGACCCGCGCGACCGAGTCGTCGCAGCGCGAGGCGATCTCGCGGTCGTGGACGAGGAATCCGTCGGCGAGCCGGCCGAGGCGCGCGAGCGCTTCCGCGTTGCCGCAGGCGATCGGCTCCTCGGAGAGGTTTCCGGACGTCATGACGAGGGGGCGTCCCGCCGCCTCCAGAAGGAGATGGTGGAGCGGCGTGTAGGCGAGCATCAGTCCGACGAACGGGTTGTCGGGGGCGACTTCGGGCGCCAGACGCGAGTCTTCGCGCCGCACGACCAGCACGATCGGCCGCTCCCGGGACGAAAGGAGCGCGCGCTCGTCGTCCGACAGGATCGCGAGCTTTTCCGCCTCCTCGATCGTCCGCACCATGACGGCGAACGGCTTCTCCTCGCGGCGCTTGCGCCGCCGCAGCAGGTCGACCGCCCGGCTCGAGCGCGCGTCGCACGCGAGATGGAACCCGCCGAGTCCCTTGATCGCGACGGTCCCCCCCCCGAGGAGGATCGCGGCGGCGCCGTCGATCGGATCCGCACCGCGGACCGGTTCGCCGACGGCGGCGCGGGCGCCCGTCGCGGAGGCGGAGAGGAGCGAGAGCCGCGGGCCGCAGACGGGACACGCGTTCGGCTGCGCATGGAAACGACGGTCGGCCGGGTCCTCGTATTCTCTCCGGCAGTCGGGGCACATCGGAAAGGAGGACATCGTGGTCGCGGGCCGGTCGTACGGGACCGCCTCGGCGATCGTGAACCTCGGGCCGCAGTTCGTGCAGTTGGTGAACGCATAGCGATAACGGCGATCGCCCGGATCGAAGATCTCGGAAAGACACGCGTCGCAGGTCGCCATGTCGGGCGGGAGAGAAACGCGAAGGCCCTCGGTTTCACGGCTCGAAACGATCACGAACTCGCGCCCCGGCTCCGGCGGTATCGGGCGCGATTCGACCGCGCGGATCTCGGCGGCCGGCGGCGGGGACGTGCGGATCCCGAGCAGGAAACTCTCGATCGCCGATTCGCGGCCGAAGGCGTCGATCGTGACGCCGCGCGAGTCGTTCGAGACGCGCCCGGCGATGCCGTTTTCGCGCGCGAGCCGCCAGACCCAGGGCCGGAATCCGACCCCCTGGACCGTGCCCTGGATCTCGATGCGAATCCCGGTCTCGTTCACTGCCCCGACGTTAGGCGCGGGGCTCGCGGCCCGGGAGGTGCGAATGCATCAATCTGCGCAAATCGCTCACGGCGCGAGAGGACGAGAGGCGGTCCGAATGGGCGCGGATCCCGCTGAGCGGGGACGAGATCGGCGCCTAACCGACGACAATGCGTTCGCCGTCGACGATGGCGGGCACGAGGCGGAGCGGGTACGGCGGCGGTCCCGCGACCGGGTTTCCATTCTCGTCGAACCGGCCGTCGTGGCACGCACAGAGATAGCGGCGCGAAGCCGGCTCCCACTTCACGACGCAGCCCGTGTGCGTGCAGCGAAGGAGACGCGCGGTCACCCCGCTCTCTTCGCGGAAGACCTCCACCGGGTTCTCGCCGACCATGACGGTGACGCGGCGCCCGCCGGCGAGGTCGGATGATGCCACCACGATCTGCCCGGACTTCACCGACCCGCCGCCTCCGTTCGCGCAGGCGCCCGAGGCCAGCTCCGCCGCGATCAGCATTCCGGCGCCGCCGAGGATCCGCCGCCGGTCGATTTCGGTCATCGTGAGGCGAGCGCGGGAGCGCCGCGCTTTTCGGCGAGCGCGTTTTCGAGGAGCGCGTACCAGGCGTCCATGCCCGCGCCGGTGCGAGAGGACGTGACGAGAAAGGCGCCCGACGGGTTGAGCGCCGCGACCTGGTCGCGGACCGCACCCAGATCGAATTCCACGTGCTCGAGGAGATCGGCCTTCGTGACGACGGTCACGGCGGCGCGCGCGAAGATCGCCGGATACTTGAACGGCTTGTCGTCGCCTTCGGTGACCGACAGGAGCGCGACCTTGAAGTCCTCGCCGAGATCGTAGGAGGTCGGGCAGATCAGATTCCCGACGTTCTCGATCAGGAGGAGGTCGAGCGTCGAGAGGCGTCCGTTCTCCTCCGCGAGCGCTTTCTCGATCTGCCGCGCGTCGAGATGGCAGGCGCCCCCCGTCAGGATCTGGCGCGCCGGGATTCCCTGGCGCCGGAGGCGATCCGCATCCCGCTCCGTCGCGATGTCGCCGTCGAGCGCGCCGAGCCGGAGCCGGTCGCGCAGCGCCCGGGCCGTCGCTTCGAGGAAGGTCGTCTTTCCCGAGCCGGGGGAGGAGATGAGGTTCACGACGAGGGTTCCCGTCAGACGGAAACCGCTTCGCAGCGATTCGGCGGCCGCGGCGTTGGTCGCGAGCACCTTCTGGCGAACGTCGATCTCGGTCATGCGTCTCCTCCTTCGAAAGCCACGCTCCGCACGTCGAGCTCGTCGCCGCCGGTGACGGCGAGCGCGTCGCCGCAGATCGGGCAGAGGCGGAGCCAGCTCCCCGGAGCGCGCTCCGCGATCTCGCCGCAGGCGGCGCAACGCTGCGTCGCCCGCCGCCATTCGACGACGAGCCGGGCTCGGGCGTCGGGAGTTCCGGAGACGACCGCCTCCCACGCGAACCCCAGGAGCTCCGGTTCGACCGCCGAAAGTTCCCCGACGACGAGAGTGACCGATTCGATCGCGCCCCCGCCCCGGGCGTCGGCGGCGTCCCGGGCGATACGGTACGCGTCGGCCGCGAGGCCGGTCTCGTGCATCAGATTTTCCCTTTCGCGCGCGGCATTTCGATCGGAGTATGCGTTCGCTCCTCCCGGCCCGACTGATGCAAATGCTTCGTTCGATCCCGATGGAAATGATGAATTTGCATTTTGGCCGCCAGTTCGAGCGGGGCGCATCGTTCGATTACAGCAAACGAAGCGGAACACTCGAACGGTCCCGCTCGCAGGAGGTCGGTATGACGTCGACGGACGTGGAGCTCAGGTCCGAGCGGAGATCCCGAGTGGATCGCCGCGATTTCATCCGCGTGTGCACGATGGCCCTGGCGGCCGTCGGCATGCCGTACGCGGCGGCGGCGAAGGTCGCGCGGGCGATCCAGGCGAAGAAGCTGAAACCCTCCGTGATCTGGCTGCACTTCCAGGAGTGCACCGGGTGCACCGAGTCGCTCCTGCGGACGTCTCACCCCGCGGTCGGCGAGTTGATCCTCGATCTGATCTCGCTCGACTACCACGAGACCTTGTTCGCGGCGGCGGGCCACCAGGCCGAAGCGGCGCTCCAGAAGGCGATGCGGGACAACGCCGGGAAGTACGTCGTCGTGATCGAGGGCGCGATTCCGGTCAAGGAAAACGGGATCTACTGCCAGATCGGCGGACGAACGGCGCTCGACATCGTCCGCGAAGTCGCCGACAAGGCCGGCGCGATCATCGCGATCGGCTCGTGCGCGTCCTGGGGCGGCGTCCCCTCGGCCGACCCGAACCCGACCGGCGCGACCGGCGCGCCCGAGATCCTCAAGGGGAAGACGGTCGTCACGATTCCGGGATGCCCCGCCAACCCGTACAACCTCCTCGGCACGGTCCTCCAGTTCGCGACTTTCGGGACCCTCCCCGAGCTCGACGCGAAGGGACGACCGAAGTTCGCCTACGGGCGCACGATCCACGAGCACTGCCCGAGGCGCGCGCACTTCGACGCCGGCCGCTTCGCCCAGCAGTACGGCGACGACGGCCACCGGCAGGGGTACTGCCTCTACAAGCTCGGCTGCAAGGGTCCCGAAACGTACGCCAACTGCTCGACGCTCCAGTTCGGCGAGGTCGAGGACGCGTGGCCGATCGGGATCGGGCATCCGTGCTACGGCTGCACGGAACAGAAGCTCGCCTTCCGCGTTCCGCAATTCACGACGGTCGACATCGAACGGCCGACGCCCCCCGACACGTACGCCCCGATCCACGCGCACCAGGGGTTCGTCTCCCCGATCGCGACCGGAGTCGCGGGTCTCGTCGGAGGCGCGCTCGTCGGCGCCGGATTCATGGCCTCCAGGAAGCTCGGGGGCGAAGCCCCGCCAGAACCGAAGGAACCCGGAAAGGAGGCGTGACATGTCGCTCGATCGACGATCGCTCCTCCGCTCCCTCGCGACGGCCGGCGCGGCCGCCGTCGCCGTCGAAGGCACCGCTCAGGCGCGCGTCCGCCCGATGGCGCCCGCCGACGCGCTCGGCCTCCTCTACGACACGAGCCTCTGCATCGGCTGCAAGGCCTGCGTCGTCGCGTGCCGCGAAGCCAACGGCACGAAACCCGAGACCTCGAACTCCCCGGGAGGGATCTGGGACGCGCCGATGGACCTCGACGGGCAGACGAAGACCGTCATCAAGCTCTACAAGAGCCCGGACGGCATCCAGCGCTCGTACTTCAAGGCGCAGTGCATGCACTGCGTCGATCCCGCGTGCACGAACGCGTGCATGCTCGGCGCGCTGAAGAAGAAGGAGCACGGGATCGTCTCGTACGATCCCAGCCTCTGCGTCGGCTGCCGGTACTGCCAGATGGCCTGCCCGTTCAACGTCCCGAAATTCGAGTGGGCGAAGGCGGCCCCGAAGATCGTCAAATGCGAGCTCTGCCGCGAGCGCGCGAAGGGCCAGCCCGCGGTCGACGGCTCCGGCTTCACCCGGTATCCGAAGGGACAGGGCCCGGCGTGCGCCGAGGTCTGCCCGCGCAGCGCGGTCATCGCCGGCACGCGCGCCGAGCTGCTCGCCGAGGCGAGGCGCCGCATCGCATCGCACCCGGGCCGCTACAAGGGCTTCCGCGAGGATGACCCGCCGAAGATTTTCGGCGAAACGGACGGTGGCGGCACCCAGGTGCTCTACCTCTCTCACGTCGCGTTCGAGAAGCTCCGGCTTCCCAACCTCTCCGACCAGCCCGTTCCCGAGGTCCAGCAGACGATCCAGCACGGCATCTACCAGGGCTTCGCCGCGCCGATCCTGCTCTACGGCCTGCTCGGCGCCGCGGTATTCCGAAACCGTCGCGCCGCCGGCGAAAAGCCGGAGAAAGGAGGGGAGTCATGAGCAGCGAAGCCCGCCGCGTCGGGGGGCCGCTCACGACCCGCCCGTTTCTGACTCTCGCCGCCATCTTCGCGGTCGCCGCCGCGCTCATTCTCTGGCGTCTGGTCGCCGGCCTCGGCGCCACGACCGCCCTGTCCGACGCCTACCCGTGGGGGCTCTGGATCGCCTTCGACGTCGTCACGGGCACCGCCCTCGCCTGCGGCGGCTACGCCATGGCGATCCTCGTCTACGTGCTGAACAAGGGGCGGTACCATCCGATGGTCCGCTCGGCGATCCTGACGAGCGCGCTCGGCTACACGATCGCCGGCCTCTCGGTCGTCCTCGACATCGGGCGGCCGTGGCTCGCGTGGAAGATCCCCCTGTTCTTCTGGAAGTGGAACCTCCACTCCGCGCTCCTCGAAGTCGCGCTCTGCATCATGTCCTACATGGTCGTCCTCTGGATCGAGCTCTCCCCGGCATTCCTCGAGAGGGCCGCGGAAGGAAAGGGGACGATCGCCGGAGCCTCCCGGAAGATCCTGCCGATCCTCGAAAAGGCGCTGATCTGGATCATCGCGCTCGGCATGCTCCTCCCGACGATGCACCAGTCCTCGCTCGGGAGCCTCATGCTCCTGACCGGGCCGAAGCTGCATCCCCTCTGGCAGACGCCGCTCCTGCCGCTCCTCTTCCTCGTGTCGTGCATCGCGATGGGATTCGCGGCGGTCGTCTTCGAGTCGGCGCTCTCCTCTCACCTCTTCCGGCGGCGGCCCGAGACCGAGATGCTCGCCGGCCTCGCCCGCGCCGTGATCCCGGTCCTCGGCGTCTTCTTCGTGCTCCGCCTCGCCGACGTCGCGTGGCGCGGTCAGCTCGCGCGCGCGTTCGCGTTCGATCGCTACGCGCTCGCCTTCTGGGTCGAGACGGCGCTCTTCGTCGCCGGGCTGGCGATGCTCGCCAACCGGTCCCGGCTCCGCGATCTCGGCCATCTCTTCCGCACGGCCATGATCATCATGCTCGGCGGCGGCCTGTATCGCTTCAACACGTACCTGGTGGCCTACCGCCCGGGAGACGACGTTTCGTATTTCCCGAGCGTTCCGGAGTTCACCATCACGCTGGGGCTCGTCGCTCTCGAGATCCTCGCGTATGCGGTCATCGTCAAGTCCTTTCCAATTTTGAGCGGCGCGCCTCGCGCAGCCGCGGAGCGATAGAGGGGAACATGTCGAAACGAATCGTGGTCGATCCGGTCACTCGCATCGAGGGTCACCTCCGCATCGACGTCGAGGTCGACGGAGGAAAAGTCCAGAAAGCCTGGTCGTCGGGGCAGATGTTCCGCGGGATCGAGACGATCCTCCAGGGACGCGACCCGCGCGACGCGTGGCTCTTCACCCAGCGCTTCTGCGGCGTATGCACGACGGTGCACGCGATCGCCTCGGTCCGCACGGTCGAGAACGCGCTCGGGCTGGAAGTGCCGCTCAACGCGCAGTACATCCGGAACCTGATCGTCATGGCGCACGCCATGCACGACCACATCGTTCACTTCTACCACCTCTCCGCGCTCGACTGGGTGGACGTCGTCTCGGCGCTCAAGGCCGACCCCGCCAAAACCGCGGCGCTCGCCGAGAGCCTCTCGCCGTGGCCGGGCAACAGCAAGGAGCAGATGAAGGCCGTCCAGGACAAGGTCAAGGGCTTCGTCGAAGCGGGGCAGCTCGGGATCTTCACCAACGGCTACTGGGGACATCCCGCGATGAAGCTCCCGCCGGAGGTGAATCTCCTCGCGGTCGCCCACTACCTGCAGGCCCTCGAGTACCAGCGCAAGGTCAACCAGATCGTGGCGCTGCTGGGCGGGAAGACGCCGAACATCCAGAACCTCGCGGTGGGCGGCGTCGCCAACGCGATCAACCTCGACAGCGACTCGGCGCTCAACATGAACAAGCTGTTCATGGTCAAGGACGTCCTGGACGACATCTCGACGTTCATCGAACAGGTGTACTTCGTCGACGTCTGCGCCGTCGCGTCCATGTACCCGGAGTGGCTGGGATACGGCGCCGGTGTGACGAACTACCTCGCCGTCCCCGATCTCCCGCTCGACACGAAGGGGACGAAGTTCGACCTCCCCGGCGGCACGATCTTCAACGGCGACCTCGCCCACGTCCGCGAGATCAAGTCGTTCGACGACCCGTACTTCAAGGAGAACGTCAGCGAGTCGATCGCGCACTCCTGGTACGACGGCGACTGGACGAAGCACCCCTACGAGGAAACGACGGAGCCGAAATACACGACTTTCGAGGAGAACAGGAAGTACTCGTGGGTCAAGTCGCCGCGCTTCCAGGGCAAGCCCATGCAGGTCGGCCCGCTCGCGCAGGTGCTCGTCGGGTTCGCGCTCGGGCACGAGCCGACGAAGCGGTGGGCGGTGAAGACGCTCGACACGGCCGGCTCGCTCGCGAAGGCGAAGCTCACTCCCGCGGTGCTCCATTCGACGCTCGGACGGCATGCCGCCCGGATGATCCGCACGTGCGTGATCTCGGAGACCGCCAAGAAGCACTGGGGTCTCCTCGCCGCCAACATCGGCAAGGGGGACACGACGATCTTCAACCCTCCGGTCTTCCCGAAAGGGGAGCAGCGCGGGTTCGGATTCCATGAGGCGCCCCGCGGGACGCTGTCCCACTGGATCGTGATCCAGGACGGCAAGATCGCCAACTACCAGGCCGTCGTTCCCTCGACGTGGAACGCCGGCCCGCGCGACGCGCAGAACCAGCCGGGGCCCTACGAGGCTTCGCTCGTCGGGAATCCGGTCGCCAACGCCGAGCTCCCGCTCGAGGTGCTGCGGACGGTCCACTCGTTCGATCCGTGTCTGGCCTGCGCGGTCCACACGCTCGATCCCGAGGGGAACGAAATCGCGACCGTGAAGGCGTTGTGACCGGGCTCGCGCCCGTCCGCGTCCTCGGCCTCGGAAACGTCCTGATGGGCGACGACGCCTTCGGTCCGTGGGTGATCGAGGACCTGCTGACGCGCTGGGAATTTCCCCAGGGCGTCTCGGTCGTCGACGTCGGGACTCCGGGGCTCGACCTGACTCCGTACCTGGCCGACGCCGAGGCCGTGTTCCTCGTGGACACGGTCAAGGCGGACGGACCGCCCGGAACGCTGAAGGTGTACTCCCGCGGGCAGCTCCTCGCGCGGGGACCGCAGCCGCGGGTCTCTCCGCACGATCCGGGGCTCGCGGAGGCGCTTTTCTCGCTCGATTTCGCCGGCTGCGCGCCGAAGGAGGTCACTCTCGTCGGCGTCGTGCCGGAAAAGGTCGAGAAGGGCGTCCGGCTCTCGCCCGCGGTGCGGGCGGCGGTGCCCGCCGCCTCCGAGGAGGTCGCGGCGCGGCTCGGCTGGCTGGGTCTCCGTCCCCGCCGGCTCGCGGGCCGGACCACCGCGCCGTGGTGGGAGGCTCCGATTCCGGAAGCGGCTTCCGCCTGAAAAGAAAAACCCCGGGGCGCGAGCCCCGGGGTTTCCCGTCCTCCCGGATTCCTAGAAGTGAACGCGCGCGGCGAGCTGCAGCAGCCGCTGCTCGCCCTGGTGAGTGTCTCCCGCGAATGCCTGGGGCTTGCCGAAGTCCGGGTTCGGCGTGCCGTCGGCGAGAAACTGTCGTCCGTTGTAATAGGCGGGGTTCGTCGCGTTGAAGATGTTGAAGACCTGGGCGATGATCTCGACTCCGAGAGACCCGGTGAACGTGAAGTCCTTCGAGATCGCGATGTCGGTCTGCTCGAAGGAGTGTCCGCGCGCTTCCATCAGGTGGTGTCCGGGCTGGAGATCGATGTTGTAACCGTCGCCGTTCAGGTCGCGTCCGTCGTACGCGAGGTACGGAGTGGCCGATCGATAGCGGATGACGCCCGAGACGTTGATGCCCCACGGCGCGGAGTACGTGCCTCCGAGGGTGACCTTGTGCCGCGCATCGGTGAAGAGGTCTCCCTTGCAGATGTCGTGGCAGTTCGGATCGAGAGGATTGACGGAAACGTCCTTTCGTCCGCCGTAGCTGCTGCCGCCGAGGTCGGGTTGCGCGTCGGAGTGCGTGAGCCGGAACTCGTCGGCGCCGAGCAGGACGTTTCCGGTCGCGTGCGAGAGGGTGTAGAAGCCCTGGAACCGAAGCTTGTTGGAGACCCGGGCATTGAAGCCGAGGTTCATGCCGTCATAATCGGCATAGCCCCCGCCGTTCCACATCCGGACGGTGCCGCCGAAATCGGGGAATCTCGGGGTCCCGTCGGCCTGCAGGATGTTGAACTTGAATCGATAGGGGAGATCCCGATAGTTGATGTGGCTGTATTCCAGGCTCAGGCCGAGCCAGTCGGAGACCTGGTGCGAGATGCCGACCGAGAGCTGGCGGGAGAAGGGGGTCTTCGTCACGGTCGGGTCGGCCACCTCCGTCGGCGCCGGGCCGACGGTTCCCGGAAGGTCGTTGGGCGGGAGCGGGTCGCCGATCCGGAAACTGGGCGGCGGCGTCGAGCTGTAGATCTGCCCGTAGTCCGTCAACGCGATGGCGGGGAAGAGGAGCGTCGCGTTGAGGTAGGGGAAATCGTAGTAGACGCCCCATCCGCCGTGGACGAGCGTCTTTCCCTGACCGGTCAGGTCATAGGTGAAGCCCAGGCGGGGCGCCCAGTTCTTGTGATCGTTGGTCAGCTTGCAGTCCCAGCCCCGGAAATCCTGGTAGTAGCTGGCATCGTTGAACTGCGTCTGGGTCGACAGCTCCTGGCAGATCTGGTTCGAGGATTGATTCAGATCGTAGCCGAGGTTCAGGTCGTACCTCAGCCCGACGTTGACCGTGAGCCGGGGAGACGGCCTCCAGTCGTCCTGAATGTACGCGTCGTAGATGTTCTTCGGACTGTTGTACCCGCTGAAGCCGCCGTTCTGTGAGATCGACGCGACGGAGGAATCGAGCGAGTCGCCGTTGAGAGTGTACGTGGGAGCCGCGGTGCCGACCGAGAAATCCCCCGCGAGGGTCGGCTCGTGGACGAAATTCACGCCGAACTTGAGGTCGTGGCTGCCGTGCCAGTCGGCGAAGAAGGAGAAGTCGTCCTTGTACTGGTACTTCGTCTGCCGCGTGGTCTGCGGCGTGTTCGGGTTCTGACCGGAGAGAACGCCGCTCGCGAAGTAGATCGTCGGGTTGTCCGAGTTCGGCGTGATCGCGTTGTCGAATTTCGTGTACTGGAAGACGAGCTCGTTCAACGCATTCTGTCCGAACTGCGACTGGAGTCCGGCGAGGATCGACTCGTACTTGTTCGAGATCGTGCCGAACGAGTCGGGCGTATGGTTCGCGTACACGCCGTAGAGCTGCGAGTTCTTCTGGTAGCCGTACCGGACCTGGAGGAACTGGGACGCCGACATGTCCGCGGTGACCTTCGCCGCCAGGAGATCGTCGCGAAACGGCGTCTCGACGGGCTTTCCGTCGAGTTCGGGGAAGACCCCGCCGGTGTCCTGGATGATGTTGG
>DASTIQ010000266.1 GCA_035717485.1 Thermoanaerobaculia bacterium
GGCGGCGATCGCCTCGGGAACCTTCGTTCCCCGCACCGCCGCGCGCCTCCGGAAGGATCCGTGCGGGGTGTGCGAGTGCGCCGACGTCTGCGGACCCGGACACAAGGATCGGTTCGCGGCCAAGGACGACGACCCCGATCCCGCGGTCCGCGCGCTCCTCGCCCTCCGGAGGCTGCCGTGAGCGACCCGGCCGACCGCGAGGCCCGCGCGCGCGCCGTCTCGGGGAGGGACCGGTCTCTCCTCGTCGAGGCGTCGGCCGGCACCGGCAAGACGCACGCGATCATCGAAGCGATCGTCGAGGTTTGCGTGCGGCGCGCTCCCCGCCTTCCCCTCACGCGCGTCGCCGCGGTGACGTTCACCGAAAAAGCGGCCGGCGAGCTTCAGGACCGGCTTCGCCGACGGCTCGCGGAGATCGAAGCCTCGCCCGCGGAGGCCGGAGCGGCCCGCGCCGCCGCCCGCGAGAGCCTCGAGGAAATCGACCGCGCGCAGGTCGGGACCATTCACGCCTTCTGCGCCTCCCTCCTCCGGGAACGGCCGATCGAAGCCGGGCTGGTTCCGGCGTTCCGCATGCTCCTCCCGGAGGCCTCCGCCGCGCTCGCGCGCGCCGTCTGGGAGGAGTGGTGGCGGGAGGAGGTCGCGGAGCGGCCCGACGGGGCGCTCGGAACGGCGCTCCGCCGCGGATTGAAACTCATGGGCGGCGACGAGGAGACGACGATCGCGACGCTCGCCGCCGACCTCTACGACAAGCGCTCCCGGGTGCAGGACGCGCGGCTCCCCGCCGCCGACGCCGGCCGGATCGCGGCGCGGGCGCGCGACTGGTTGCCGCGCGTCGACGCCCTCCTCGACATCGCGCGCGAGGCGGGCCACCGTGTCGCGGAAACGCTCGTCCGGGTGAAGGAATGGATCGAAACCCTGCCGGCCGACTTCGAGGGCCTCGCCGCGTCCGCGGAGACGGCGCCGAAAATCGACTTCACCGGAACCCGGACCCTGCCGGACGTCGCGGAGTGGCGCAAGGAAGCTTACGACCCGTTCGTCAAGCGGCTCGCCTCGGTCCGCGACGAGCCGATGCTCGTCGACCTGCTGCGACGCCTGGCCCTGGAACCGGGCGGCTATCTCGACGCGGTCGCGCGCCGGAAGCGCCGCGAGAGCCTCCTCGATTTCGACGACCTCCTGCTGGCCGCCCGGCATCTCCTGCGATCCTCCGGGGCCGCGCGAAGCCACTTTCGCGACCGATACGCCCTGCTCGTCGTCGACGAATTCCAGGACACCGATCCGATCCAGATGGAGATCGTCCTGCGCCTCGCCCACGCCGAAGGGGGCGGAGAGGAGTGGACGCGGCTCGCTCCGGAGCCGGGCCGGCTCCTCCTGGTGGGCGACCCGAAGCAGTCGATCTACCGATTCCGCCGGGCCGATCTCGAGACCTACACCCTCGTCCGCAACCTGATGGGCCGCGACCGGGAGACCTTCGTCGCGAACCGCCGAAGCGTCGCGCCGATCCTCGAATGGGTCAACGCCGTGTTCGGCGAGGCGATGGCCCCCCCGGTCCGGCCGTTCGAGGTCTCCTACTCGCCCATCGAGCCGTGGGGCGTCCGGCCTTCGCCGAAGGAGAAACGGATCGTCTACCTCGATCCCCCTCCGGAATGGCGCGCGGACGAGGAAAAATGGCGGGCCGCCGAGGCGGAGGCGATCGCCGCGTTCATCGGCGGCGCGATCGGCGCGGGGTCTCTTCCCGTCGGAGACGACGAACGGGCGGCGCGGGCGGGCGACGTGGCCGTTCTCGTCCGCGCCAACGACGGGATCGGGCTCATCCAGGAAGCGATCATGGGTGCCGGGCTCGACGCGGTCGTCGACGGAGGCCTCGATTTCTTCCGGCGCGAGGAGCCCGGCGCGGCGCTCGCGGCGCTCCGCGCGATCGACACCCCCGACGACGCGATCGGTCTCTACGCGGCGCTGAAGTCCTTCCTCTTCGCCATTTCCGACGAGGAGCTGTTCCTCGCGCGCGAAGGCGGAGCCGCCTTCGATTACCGCCGGGCGGGCCTGGCCTCCGGGCCGCTGCGCGAGGCGCTCGACCTCTTCGCCCGTCTGCATCGAACGCGCGACGAGCGGCCGGCGTCGGAAACGATCCTCGACCTCTTCGACGCCACGGGCGCCGTCGTGAAGGCGCGGGCCCGGCGCGTGGGCGGGCTGCAGGCCGGCGCGAACCTCCATCAGCTGGTCAGCCTCGCGCGGGGGCTCGAGGGGACGGCCTCGTCGTTCGGAAAGGTCGTGCGCGGCCTGCTGTCGATCGGCCGGACGGATCTCTCCGAGCCGCGGGCCTTCGAGGAATCGCCGGACGCGGTCCGGATCCTGACCGTCCACAAGGCGAAGGGGCTCGAGTTCCCGGTCGTCGTGCTCGCGGGCTTCGGAAGCACCGGTCACGCGGGGGCGGACGGCCTGCTCGTGCCCCGGCGCGAGGGCGAGTGGGGCGCCTCGATCAAGCGCGGGAAGCAGACGCTCGCGAGCCCGGACTTCGACCTCCTCCAGGCCGAGGACGAGGAGCGCGAGAAGGCCGAGATCCGGAGGCTCCTCTACGTCGCGGCGACGCGCGCGGAGGACTGGTTCGTCCTGTCGCGCTGGAGAAACGTCACCGAATCGAAGAAGGGGGTCAACGATCCCTTCGACCGGACGTCGCTCCCGCTGCTCGGACCGGCCGTCCTCTCCGGACCGCTCGCGGGCCTCGTGGAACGGCGCGAGACGCACCCGGCGCCCCGCCGACGCCCGACCCGCCGCCGGCGGGAAGATCCGGCGGCCGCGGAACGCCTGCGGCGGGAGATCGCGGAGATCGCCGGGCGGCCGGACCGGCTCGCCCTCACCCGCTCGGCGCTCCTGCGTCGCGCCGGCGGGACGCACGCCGGATCGGAAGACCGCCCCGCGTACGAAAACCTCCCCGCCGACGAGCCGTCCGTCGCGGCCCGCGTCGGCTGCGCCGTTCATCGGGCGATGGAGCTCGTCTGGCGGAACGGAGAGACGGACGCCGCGGTCGCGAACGCCGCGGCGGAGTGGGAGCTCGGAGAGGGGCGCCGCCGCGAGATCCGGGAGATGGTCGAAGCGCTCCTGCGGTCGGCGCCGCTCTCGGCGCCGGCGCGGCGCATCGCCGAGTTCCCGATCCTCTTCCGATCTCCCGACGACGGGGCCCTCGTCGAAGGCAAGATCGACCTGCTGGTCGAAGGCGACGAGGGCTGGACGATCGTCGACTACAAGACCGACCGCCTCGATCGGCTCGGGGGGAAGGAGACCGCGAGGGAGCATTTCGAGCAGTACCGCCCGCAGCTCCGCGAGTACGCGACGGCGCTCCGGCTCCTCGGCGTCGCCGTCGCTCGCGCCTGCGTCGTCTCGGCGCGGAGCGGCGAGGTGTTCGACCTGCTCTAGCGCCGGGTCCTAACGGGGCCCGCCGAGCTCGTCGACGACCCGGGCGACTCCCTTCGTGGCTCTCGCCGTCTCCAACGCGGTCGTGTGGATCGGTCTCGTCGGAACCGTCCCGCGAAGCGTGACGATCCCCCCGGACGCGTGAACGCCGATCTTCAGAGCGTTTTCTCCGACCTGCTCGAAGAGCCGTCCCTTCACCCGCGCCTCGAGGAGCGCGTTGTCGAGATTCCTCTTCGCCGTCGCCGCCGCTTCGCGCGTCCGGGTCGCCGGTCCGTGCCCCAGTGTGATCCGATCTTCGACGGTTCCGACGCCCTTCACCGCGGCGGCGGCCGGTTTCGCGCCCGCCTTCGTCTCGGGCTTGTCGACTGCCCCGGAGAGGACGACGGCCGTCCCGTTCGCCTCGATCCTGATTCCGAGCGCATCGGTGCCGAACTTCTCGAGGAGCGCCGTCCTCACCTTCAGGTTGGTCACCGCGTCGTCCACCGTCGCGGCCCCGGCCTTCGCCGCGAACACGAGCGCCAGCCCCGCCAGGAGCAGAACCCCCGGGCCTCTTCTTCTCATCGCTTCTCTCCTGTCGAGAAATCTAGCGAAGCCCGTGCCATACCGTCGCGGAAGCTCGCTCGGGGACCGGGAGCGCGGGAGGCGGGTCGCGCCGGAACGTGTGTTAGCGTGGCCGCATGGGTGAAACGAAGATCATCATTCGCCGCAACGGGCCCATCCGGGTGGAAGGAGACGACATCACGATCGTCGACGCGGAGGGCAATCGCTTCGGCCTCGGCGGCCGAACGGGCGTCTCTCTCTGCCGCTGCGGGCATTCGGCGAACAAGCCCTTCTGCGATTCCACGCACGCGAAGGTCGGATTCGAGTCGGAGTGCGTTGCCCGAGAACTGCCTCCTCCCGCGCCGAAGGGCTAGCGCGGCGCCGCCGATCTACTTTCCGTCGATCGAGTAGGCGGTGAGGAATCCGGCCTCGTCCTCGATGTAGAGGTTTCCCCGCGCGACGATCGGGCTCTGCCAGTGGATACCGCCGATCCCGGCGTCGCTCCAGAGCGTTTCCCCGGTTCGCGGGTCGAGCGCTCGCACGAGTCCCGGGCGCGCGACGAAGAGCAGGCCTCCCGCGAAGGCGGGAGAGCTCGCCCCGGGCGTGATCGTCCAGCGCAGCTCGAGCCGGGAGGTCCCCGCGTCCCACTGGTAGCCGGCCACGCCGAGATCGTTGGCCACGTGGATCCAGGGCTCTCCTCCCGACGGGTCCGGCGCGCTGACGACGAGCGTCAGCACCTCGGCGCCGCCCGGCGCGCCGAGTTTCTGAATTTCCCCGCCGGTTCGTCCCGGACCGCCGTTGCCCGAAAGGTCGTCCAGACGGAGCACGCGGAGCACCCCGTCCTTCCCGACCTGGACGCCGAGATTCTCGCCGGACGAGGGCCGGAAGAGCGCGAGATCCGAGCTGCCGAGGTCCGCATCGACGTCCTGGAGGTGCTGATATTCGGCGGGCGTGTAACTGTCGACGAGGACGCCCGCGTCGGGAGAGAGCGCGAGAACCGAGTCCCCCCAGTTCGCGACGCCGTCGTAAACGCCGTTGCCGGTCGCGACGTAGATCCGGTCGGTCGCCGGCGAGTACACCGCGCCCGCGCGGGCCCACATCGCGCTCTGCACGCGTGCGCAATCGGTCGCCGGGCTTCCGCTCTCGTCGAAATGGATCGGAAGATCCGCGCACGCCGCGTTGAAGACCTTCTGCGCTCCGTTCGAGAGATCGATCGCGGTGACGTGGCCCTGGTAGTCGCCCGCGTCTCCCGGATATCCCCCGTTGGCGACGTACAGGCGGGAGCGTCCGGAGCGGTCGGTCGCGATCGCGAGCGCGGACGAGCCCTTCTCGACGTCCGGCTTTCGCGTCGCGAGCTGCGGGAAGCCGGCGCCCGTGTCCTCCTCTCCGTCGCCCGGCCGGAACCGGTGCACGAAACCGTCGAGCCCGTACGAATACACGAACGACCGCGGCGGATCGATCGCCGGAGAAGAAGTCGTGTAGCGCGGCCCGGACGCGGGTTGACGCGCCCAGACGATCTCCCCGGTCGCCGCGTCCACGGCGACGAGGTGTCCCGCCTTCGTCGTGACGAAGAGGAGATCGCGGGTTCCCTCCGGTGTGTCGACGGCGGAGAGGAACGCCGGAGCGCCGTCGGCGACGGCGGGGAGAGGGGTCCGGAAGCGGACCCGGAGCCGGGCGACCGTCGAAGGCCCGATCGCCCGCTCCGACGGGTTGACGCCGCTGTGCGACGAGTCGAATCCGAGCTGGGGCCAGACGAAGCGGACCGGCGGACGGGGAAGGATCGGCGCCGCCGGAGGGTTCGTCGCGGGCGGGAGAATCGGCGCGCGGAGCGCGAGCGCGCCCGCGAGGACGACCTCCCGGATCCGGTTCAGATCGTGACCCCCTGCTCGGGAGCGGATTCGACCGGGGTGCCGTTGACGGCGCGGTCGTATTCGCCGAGGATCCGCTCCTCCATCCACTGGCGCGTTTCCCGGTTCAGCGGATGGGCGACGTCCTTGAACTCGCCGCTCTTCTTCCGCTTCGAGGGCATCGAGACGAAGAGTCCCGTGGGACCCGAGATCACCTTGATGTCGGAAACGAGGAAACAGTTGTCGAGCACGATCGAGACGTAGGCCTTCAGCTTGTCCTGATCCACCGGGTGCACTTTGACTTCCGTGATGTTCACGGCGCTACCTCCTCAGCGAGAGCTCCAGAGTTGACCGCTTCTCGTATTCGCTTCGCGAGACGGTCCGTGTCCGGAGGACGCGCGCGCCGGGAAGCTCCGAGGCGAGAGCTTTCGCCGTTTCGGCATTCCGCTCTCCTTCCCATGCGACGAGGCAGGAGCCCGACCCCGAGACCTGGCAATCCGGATAACTCCGCGAAATCGCCCTGCGGTGACGATCCATCTCGGGGTTGATCGCAAGCACAGCCGATGCCAAGCTGTTCGGGCCGAAAACAGGACCGGCCGGGTCCGGGGCGTCGCCCGGACGCCATCGGGAATAGACCTCCGCCGTCGAAATCGAGAACGGCGGGACCACGAGCACGAGCGCGCGGGACGGCGCGTCGGGGAGCGGCTCGACGATCTCTCCGCGGCCCCGTCCCCTCGCGGTGCCGCCGACGAAGAAGAACGGAACGTCGCTTCCGAGTTCGGCGCCGATTCCGGCGAGCTCCGCCGGACCGACGGGGAGTTTCCAGAGGCGCGCGAGCAGGAGGAGCGCGATCGCGGCGTCGGAGGATCCTCCGCCCAGCCCGCCGCCCGCGGGAATGTTCTTCTCCAGCCGGATCCGCGCGCCGCCGGCGTCGGGGAACCGCCTCCGCAGGGCGTCGGCGGCCCGGACGACCAGATTCCGGGAGTCGGACGGGACCGACGGATCCGTGCATTCGAGATCGATCCGCCCGGGGGCTTCGGAAACCTCCAGTCGATCGGTCAGGTCGATCGTCTGGAAGACCGTGTCGATCTCGTGGAAGCCGTCTCTGCGCCGCCCGAGGACTTCGAGGCGCAGGTTCGTCTTGGCGAACGCTTCCGCGCGGAGGATCACGAGGCGCCCGCGTCGGCGGGCCGGAGGGCGAGGCTCGCGGTCCCGCCCGTCGACGCCGAGATGCCGATTCGCGACGGAACGTCGCCGGCCCATTCCGTGAAGCGGACCTCGACCTTCCGGCGGCCGTCCCGGGCGAGGACCCGGAAGGGACGACCCGCCGGATCGATCTCGCAGGAGAGAGCGCCGGCGCGCCAGGAGAGCCACGAGGAATTCGCGGCGATCTCGATCCGCTCCGGCGGAGAGGCGTCGGGAAGGCCGAAGAGCAGGAGCGAAAGGGACGACGCGTTGAGCGGAATCCCGAGCGCGGCGAGAACGGCGTCTCCCTCGATCGTCTTCTCCCCCTTCCCCTCCCGCTGAACGACGGTGCGCACGCCGTCCCACGTGGCGC
>DASTIQ010000267.1 GCA_035717485.1 Thermoanaerobaculia bacterium
GCGCCGGGAAGGCGATCTCGTCCGGAGCGCGGCCGGAAACGTGCGACGTTTACACGCCTCAGGGCACCCGGCGGTTCCGACGCCGGGCGGCAGTCCCGCCCGCTCGCGACATAGAATCCGGGAAAAGAAGCGGAGGGGAAACCCATGAGAATGACGAGCGGATCTCGCGAGGTCGGCGATCGATGGCGCGACGTGCACGACCACGTCTCCGTTCCCGCCGACCTCGAGGTGGGGAAGGCCTCGATGGAGCCCGAGCTCTGATGGGCGGAAGGAGACCGCCCTTCGTTTCCCGGCGCCGCATCGCCTCCGCCGACGAGGCGTTCACGCGCACGGAGCGGCCGTGACCTGCGAGCACGTCTCCGAGATCCGCGACGTGACGCCCTCCGCCGACGGCTGCGAGGAGTGCCTGAAAATGGGCGCGTCGTGGGTCCACCTCCGGCTCTGTCTTTCCTGCGGACACGTCGGTTGCTGCGACAGCTCCCCGAACCGCCACGCGACGAAGCACTTCCATCGCTCGCGTCATCCGATCATCCGCTCGTTCGAGCCGGGCGAGGAGTGGCGGTGGTGCTACGTGGACGAGAGGGAAGTGTGATCCGGCGCCAATCCGCGGCGCACCGGCGGGGATCGCGTCGAACGAGGTCCACGCCGGCCTGCGCCGCGGTCCTGCTCGCCGCGGCCTGTGTTTTCGGGGCCCCTGCGCCGGATGCCGAGCCCTCGCGCCCTCCCGAAAAAGGGTGCGCGTGGGAACGGCTGTCGGACGCGAATCTCGGCCTGGAAGCGTGGGTCCAGCGCTGTGATTTCGGATTCCGGAAGATCGATTTTCTCTTTTCGAAGTCCTCGCTCGCGATTCGCTATTCGGACGGAGGGGGAAGCGTCGAGCCTCTCGTCGACGTCTATTCGCTGACGCCGGGAGAGACCCCGGAATCGGGGGCGAAGCGACTGTTCCGCGAGAAGACCGACGAGGCCCTCGCGGCGCGCTGTGTCCTCGTGCCCTATCGCGACGAGTTCACCCGGACGCCGGCGGGCGTCGAGCGCTACACGTTCGTTCCGGACAAGGCCTACGACGCCGAGCTCGAGGCGAAGGGGAAGACGGACGGGGTGCCGGACCCCCCGTGCGGCGACTGGGGAGAGTCGCCCGACGGGATCGGGTACTGGGAAGCGCAACCGGCGCGGAACCGGGGAAAACTCCTCTTCGTGCGCGTCGGGCAGGACACGCCTCTCTTCGACGAGCAGACGCTGAAGCTCCTTCCCGCGAAATAGAGCGGGCCGGGTGGGCGAGACGCTCCCGTTCCTCCCGTCGGCCGCGGGGAGAGAATGGGGATCGTGAATGTCCTCTGGTCCTTCCGGTCCCTGCGCCCCTGGCTGTTCCGGCGCTGGGAGCGCGAACGCCGCCGGCGGTTCGCCGCGTCGTCCGGCGCCGGCCGGCCGCTCGCTCCGGGAGACCTCGCTCCGCCGTTCGTCCTGACCGACGATCGCGGCCGGCTTCGCCGCTCGGCCGAGTGGATCGGCGTGCGCGAGACGATCGTCTGGTTCACGAACCTCTGCGCGGTCTGCGAGGATCAGGCGATCGAGCTCGAGGAGCTCCGGGAGCGGGGGGAGCTCGAAACGGAGATCGTCGCGATCCATTTCCCCGGCGGCTCGGAACCGGCGCCGGCCGAGTTCCGGCGGCGGACCCGGGCGAAGTTCCCGATCCTGATCGACGACGGTTCCGTCGGGAGAGCGTGGTCGGGCGAGGCGGTGCCCGACACCTGACCGCTCGTGAACCTCTTCGTCGTGAACGAGGAAGGGCGCGTCAACGCGGCGGATCACCTGCGCGATCCGAAGAACGTCCGTTCCCGGAGGGAAAAACCGCCGCGAGGACCGCGTCGGCCGGGGGGACCGTGAACGTCGTTCGGTACTCGTTGTCGGACTTCATGCTCTCCTCGACACGGTTCGAGGGGTCGATCGCGACGCGGACTTCGTGCGCGCCCGCGGCGAAGCCGCCGATCGGGATCGAGAGATTCCGGACGGTCACGCCGGAGCGAATCGGTGCCCGGATCGTCCAGGAGCCGGCGGGCCGGCCGTCCACGAAGACGTCGACCTCGGCCGGAGCCGCCGTCTTGCCGAGGCCGAAGTTTCGAACTGCGACGGCGGCGACCCAGCGTCCCGCGGCGTCGCGCGAGATTCCGACGGTCGGGCCCGCTGGCTCCAGGCGCACGAGCGCGAGATTCGGGAGCTCATGCTCGAAGACCAGCACTCTCCCCGAAATCCACAGATCGCCGCGAGGCGTGAGATGCGTCGCCGACCCGCAGGCGACGGCGAACCCGAGCGACGCCAGGGCCGCGCTCCTCCGGAAGCGACGTCCGTCCATGGGTCCAAGTTAGCCCGACCGGGACGGCCGCGCATGAGCAAGGTGCCTCAGAGGATCGGCCTGACGACGGGCAGCCCGAATCGTGCCGGGCCGCGCGAGGGGGCGGCGCCTGCGCGGCCGAGCCGTTCATTCGACGAGCCGCGAATCGCGGGACGGCCGCGACGGTCTAGAACGGGACGTCGTCGTCTTCGTCGGGCACGCCCGCCGGAGGAACCGCCTGCGGGAACTCGCCGCCGCCCCGCGCCGCGCCCTCGACCCTCGGCGAGAGCATCAGGACGTTGTTCGCCTTGATCTCGGTCTTGTAGCGCTTCTGCCCGTTCTGGTCGTCCCAGGATCGAGTCTGGAGACTTCCCTCGACGTAGACCATCTTTCCCTTGTGGAGGTATTCGCCGCAGATCTGGGCGAGCTTATCCCAGGCGACGATCGAGTGCCATTCGGTTCGCTCCTGGCGCTCCCCGGTCGACCGGTCCTTCCACGTTTCCGTCGTCGCCAGGCGAAACTTCGCGAGCGCGGTTCCGCCCTGGGTCGTCGACACTTCGGGGTCCGCTCCGAGATGTCCGATGAGAATCACCTTGTTGACGCCGGCCATGTCTTCCTCCTTCTCCGATGTCGGTTCCGCGGATAGTACACCCGGGGCGGACGGCGGGCCGCCGGTTGCGCGTCGAGCGTCGAGAGGCGAGAGGTTCGAGAGTGCGGGCCGGAAGTCGGCCATCGCCTCGACGCTGTTCGCCGCGTCGCGGCGAACGGCCGGGCGCTAGAATCCTCCGCAGTGAAGTCGCCGCTCAAGACGCTTTCCCGCGAGACGGCGATCTACGGCCTCTCGAC
>DASTIQ010000268.1 GCA_035717485.1 Thermoanaerobaculia bacterium
GCTCGCGGCAGGGACGCGCCTGGGTTCCTACGAAATCCTCTCCCCGATCGGCGCGGGGGGCATGGGCGAGGTCTACAAGGCGAAAGACACGAAGCTCGACCGCTTCGTCGCCGTCAAGGTCCTTCCCGAATCGCTCGCCCGGGATCCCGACGCGCTCGCACGATTCGAGCGGGAGGCGCACGCCGTCGCGGCCCTGAACCATCCGAACATCCTGTCGATCCACGACTTCGGTTCCCATGACGGCGTGGCCTATGCGGTCACGGAGCTCCTCGAAGGGGAAACGCTTCGATCCCGACTGGAAGGGGGCGCCGCGCTCCCCCCGCGCCGCGCAGTCGAGATCGCGACGGCCATCGCGCGCGGGCTGGCGGCCGCGCACGAGAAGGGAATCATCCACCGGGACCTGAAGCCCGACAACGTCTTCCTGACCTCCGACGGACGCGTCAAGATCCTCGACTTCGGGCTCGCGAAGAAGATCTCGCGCGACGAATCGGCGACCGAGGCGCCGACCGCCGCGCCGGGAACGGAGCCCGGCACCGTGATGGGCACCGTCGGCTACATGTCGCCCGAGCAGGTCCGCGGACGCGACATCGACCATCGGACGGACATCTTCTCCTTCGGCGCGATCCTCTACGAGATGCTCTCGGGCCGGCGCGCCTTCCGCGGCGACTCGCACGTGGAGACGATGAACGCGATATTGAAGGAGGAGCCGCCCGAGCTCGTCGAATCCGGCCGCAACGTCTCTCCCGCGCTCGACCGGATCGTCCGCCACTGTCTCGAAAAGAATCCGGAATCGCGCTTCCACTCCGCCGGCGACGTCGCGTTCGATCTCGAGTCGCTCTCGGTCGTTTCCGCCGGCCCGATGAGCGGCCCCGCGCGCGGGGTCCGCGGCGGCGCCGCCCGCCGGTGGAAGCTGCCGGCGGCGCTCGCCGCGACGGCGGCTCTCTTTCTCGGGGCGGGTCTCTGGCTCGGCGCGCGGCGCGCCGGGACGGCCGGATCGGCCCGCTTCACCGCCGTCACCCACGACCGCGGCATCATCCACGAAGCGCGTTTCTCGCCCGACGGCCGGACGATCGCCTACGGCGCCGCGTGGAACGGCGCGGCCTACCACGTCTACCTCGCGAGGACCGATACGCCGGAATCGACGCCGCTCGCCGTCCCGGAAGCGACGGTACTGTCGCTCTCCTCGAAGGGTGAGCTCGCGATCGCGCTCGGGTACCGGCAGACCGGATGGATGGGTCTCGGACAACTTGCCCGCGTGCCTCTCCTCGGCGGGACCCCGCGGCCCATCGTGGACGACGTCATCGCCGCGGACTGGGCGCCCGACGGCGAAGGGATCGCGGTCGCCCGGCGGGTGGGGTCCCGTTACCGGATCGAGTATCCGATCGGAAAGGTCCTCTACGAAACCGGCGGATGGATCAGCCATCTCCGCTTCTCCCGGGACGGCACGCGGATCGCGTTCGCGAACCACCCCGTCCTCCAGGACGACCGGGGGACGATCGACCTCGTCGATCTCCGCGGCGCCCACCGGGTCCTCACGGAGGAGTGGAGCGGCGTCCAGGGAGCGTGCTGGTCTTCGAAAGGGGACGAGATCCTGTTCGCGGCGGACTCCGGCGTCGGAGGACGGCGCCTCATGGCCGTGAGGCCCGGCGGGAAGTCGCGGCCGGTCTTCGGCATTCCGGGCAACGTCTTCCTCATGGATGTGGCGCCCGACGGCCGCGTCCTCCTGACGCGCGAGGAGCGGTCGATCCAGACCATCGCGTACCTTCCGGGAGCCGAGAAAGGACGGGACCTCTCCTGGCTCGGGTATTCGTTCGGCCAGGACTTCTCCCCCGACGACCGGCTGCTCCTGACGACGTACGTCGGGGAGGGAAGCGGGAACAACTACACCACGTATCTCCGGCCGACCGACGGCTCGCCGGCGGCTCGGGTCGGAGAGGGAGGCGGCCTGGCGCTCTCTCCGGACGGGAAGTGGGTCGCCGACGTCGTCTATACCCCGTCCCCGCGGGTCGTCCTCTATCCGATGGGAGCGGGCGAAGCGCGCTCGATCGCCGTCGACGTCCCGGTCGAAACCGGAAACTGGATTTCGAACGAAAGCCTCGTCCTCGTGGCGGCGTCCGGAGCGAGCCGGCGCGCCTTCCGTCTCGATGTCGGCGCGGGAAAGCTCGTCCCCCTGACGCCGGAGGGGGTCGATGCGTTCGACCCCTACGTGCCCGTCACTCCCGACGGCCGCGCCGTCGTGCTGCGCGGGCCCGACCGGCGGCCGGCGCTCTACCCGATCTCCGGCGGCGCCCCGACTCCCGTCGCGGGATGGCGCGACGGCGACCTGCCGGTCCGGTTCGCGGACGAAAGAACGCTCTTCGTGGTCGGCGGAGATCTCCCGATCCGGATCGAGCAGCTCGACGTGTCGACCGGCGCGCGCCGTCCCTGGCGCCAGTTCGACGTCTCCGACGCGGCCGGCCTCCAGAACGCCTACGGCCCGGTCGTGATGAGCCGCGACGGCCGCGCGATCGCCTGCAATTACACCCGTCGTCTGAGCTCGCTCTTCCTCGGCGAGGGGATTCGATGATCCGCCCTCGCTCCTTCGAAGCGGAGCCTGCCGCGAGCCCTCGCGCTTCGCTCGGGAAAGGCTCCGCGTGGCGGGCGAGATTGCGAGCCCGCCTTCGCTCGCTCCGCTTCGCCGCGGGAGGTCGCTCGTGCCGTTAGCCGCCGGAACGAAGCTGGGTCCCTATGAAGTCATCTCTCCCCTGGGGGCCGGGGGAATGGGCGAGGTCTACAAGGCGAAGGACACGAAGCTCAACCGCCTCGTCGCGATCAAGGTGCTGCCCGAATCGCTCGCCAGAGACCCCGACGCGCTCTCCCGCTTCGAGCGCGAGGCGCACGCGGTCGCCGCCCTGAACCACCCGAACATCCTCTCGATCCACGATTTCGGGAAAGAGGGCGGCGTCGCGTACGCGGTGACGGAGCTCCTCGAGGGAGAGACCCTGCGGTCCCGACTCGAAGCCTCCTCCCTTCCCCAGCGCCGCGCCGTCGACATCGCGATCCCGATCGCCCGCGGTCTCGCCGCGGCGCACGAAAAGGGGATCATCCACCGGGACCTCAAGCCGGAGAACGTCTTCCTGACCTCCGACGGCCGCGTCAAGATCCTCGACTTCGGCCTGGCGAAGAAGGTCGCGGTCGACGCGGCGATCACGAATGCGCCGACGGCGCCGGCCGGGACCGAACCGGGGACGGTTCTCGGGACGGTCGGATACATGTCGCCCGAGCAGGTGCGCGGACGCGAGCTCGATCCGCGGACGGACATCTTCTCGTTCGGCGCGATCCTCTACGAGATGCTCGCGGGCAAACGCGCCTTCAAGGGCGACACCGGGATCGAGACGCTGAACGCGATCCTGAAGGAGGAGCCGCCGGAGCTCCTCGAATCGGGCCGCAACATCTCTCCCGCGCTCGACCGGATCGTCCGCCGGTGTCTCGAAAAGTCGCCCGAAGCCCGGTTCCATTCCGCGAGCGACCTGGCTTTCGATCTGGAGTCCGTTTCCGGTGCCTCGACGTCGCGCCCCGCCGTATCGGGAAAGGCCGGCGGCCGGCCAATGCCGCGTCCGGTCGCGATTGCCGCCGCGGCGGCGATCATCGCGGCCGTCGCCGCGGCGTACGGCCTCGGCCGCCGGATCGAGAGGCGCTCGACGCCCGGGAGCCGGACGTTCTCGCAGCTGACCTACCGCCAGGAGCCGATCTTCAACGCGCGGTTCGCGCCCGACGGAAAGACCGTCTTCTACGCCTCCGCACCGTCGGGCAGCACTCCGTCGATCTTCGCCGTCCGCCCCGGCTTCCCCGGCGCGTCGATTTTCGGTCCGCCCGGGACCGCGCTCCTCTCCGTGTCGTCGAAAGGCGAGCTCGCCGTCCTCACGCATCCGAAGTTCATGCGCCACGACGTCTTCCTCGGGACGCTCGCGCGGATGCCCCTCGAGGGAGGTGCGCCGCGCGAAGTGCTCGACGGCGTCCGGGAAGCGGACTGGTCGCCCGACGGCTCGGGGCTCGCCATCATCCGGACGGTGGCCGGAAAGGATCGCCTCGAGTTCCCCGTCGGGACGGCCCTTCGCGAGGTCGGCGGTTATCTCAGCAACCCGCGGTTCTCGCCTTCCGGCGACCGCATCGCCTTCTTCGAGCATCCGATCAAGTGGGACGACCGCGGCCTCGTGGCGGTCGTGGACCTGAAAGGGAACCGCAAGGTCCTGTCCGAAGGCTACTGGGGAGAGGAAGGCCTCGCCTGGTCGCGCGACGGACGCGAGGTTCTGTTCTCCGCGGGAACCGCATACAACAATTTCAAGGTGTACGCCGTCGACCTCGCCGGCCATCGTCGCGACGCGCTGGAGAGCGCCGGCGGCGTCACCGTGCAGGACGTCGGCGCCGACGGCCGCTGGCTCGTCACGCGCGACGACTTCCTCCGGGAAATGCCGGTGTTCGCGCCGGGCGAGAAGGCGGAGAAGGACCTCTCCTGGCTCGATCTTTCCGACGCGGTCAGCCTCACGGCCGACGGCCGCACGCTCCTCTTCAATGAATCGAGCGGGAGCGTCGGCGTCAACTACGCGGCCTGCCTGCGCGGGACCGACGGCTCTCCCGTCGTCCGGCTGGGCGAAGGATTCGCGCAGGACCTCTCCCGCGATGGAAAATGGGCGCTCGTCAGCATCCCGACGTCGCCTCAGCAGCTCGTGCTCGACCCCACGGGCCCGGGCGAGACGCGCCGCCTCGACACCGGCGGGATCCTGAGCATCGAGTCCGCCCGATTCTTCCCGGACGGCGCGAACGTCCTCGCCTGCGGCAACGAAGAAGGGCACGCGGTGCGCTGCTACGTTCTGCCGGTCGGAGGCGGAAAGCCGCGCCCGGTCACGCCGGAGGGAACGACGGACGGCATGGTTTCGCCCGATGCCGCGACGATCCTCGTCCGGCAGATCGGCGGCGCCGGACTCGCGCTCTATCCGGCGGGGGGCGGGGCGCCCCGCCCGGTTCCCGGCTCCCTGCGGGACGAATGGGTCGTCCAGTGGGGCGTCGACGGACGATCGGTCCTCGTCGTCCAGGCGGCGGAGATGCCGGCGAGGATCGACCGACTCGAGCTTGCGACCGGCCGCCGCACGCCGGTCCGGACGCTCGGCGGCTCGCGCCTCGCCGGCGCCCTCCAGCTCGGCACCGTCGTGATGACGCCGGACGAGAAGTACTACGCCTACAGCACCCGTGTGATGATCTCGAGGCTGTTTCTCGTCGAAGGCGCGCGATAGGCGTCGCTGGCCAGCGCGGAGGAGCGGACGCCGGGAGGCGGCCGCACGCTCCTCTTCAATGAATCGAGCGGGAGC
>DASTIQ010000269.1 GCA_035717485.1 Thermoanaerobaculia bacterium
GGCCACGCGCATCCGAGGACTGTTCCCGTGACCGGGAAGAGCCTCCAGGACACCTGGGGCCCGAACACCCGCTGCTTCGGCTGCGGCCCCGCGAACGAAAAGGGGCTCCGGGTCAAGAGCTTTCCCGGCGAAGGAGACGAAGTCGTCTGCGACTGGACGCCGGAAGAACATCACCAGGCGTTTCCCGGCGTCGTCAACGGCGGGATCTGCGGGGCGATCCTCGACTGCCACAGCAACTGGACCGCCGCGTACCACCTGATGAAGAAAGCGGGGGCGGCGGAGCCCCCTTACACGGTCACCGCCGATTTCCACGTCACGCTCAAGCGTCCGACCCCGATCGGACCTCTCCACCTGCGCGCTCGAGTCGTCGAGTCGAGCGAGGACCGCGCGACCGTCGAAGCTTCGATCGAGGCCGGCGGCAGGACGACGGCCACCTGCCGGGGAACCTTCGTGGCGGTCAAGGAAGGGCATCCCGCGTTCCACCGATGGTGAACGCGCCTCGGGCGCCGCGGCTCCGGACGATCCGGGCTCTCGTGCTCCTCCTCGCGTCGCTGGCCGGCCGGACCGTTCTCGCCGCGTCGGAGATCCCCGCCGCGCGCGTCCTCGGAAGAGCGGCTCCGGCCGTGGTTTCGGCCGAGCCCCGGTCGATCGCCGTGACGTTCTCGGGACCGGGACGAATCTTCCGGTTCGAGAAGCTCCCGCCGCGAGCGCCGCGACTCGTGATCTTCGACGGCGCCGAAGGATACGAGCTCTGGACCGACGCCGCCGGCCGGCTCACGCTTTCCGGTCCCGCCCGGCCCGGCAGCCACCGCATCGACGTTCTTCCGCCGGACCAGACGCGCCTGCTGACGTATCTTCCCCCCGCGGCCTACGCTCGATCGCGCGACCGCGTCTGGGGCACGCTCGTCCTCCTCCTGGCCGGCTCCGCGGCCCTCTGGATCTTCCGGGCGAAGCTCCCGGCGGACGAGGAGGCGCCCGGCGCGGTCCGGCGGGCGGCGGGCCCCCGCCGATGGATGCCGGTGATCGCCTCCCTCCTGCTCGCCGTGACCGCCGGGTCGTACGCGAAGCGCGTGTGGACGTCCCCGGCGCTGCCGTTCCCCCGCAAGGTGAAGAGGGACATGGAACTCTTCCGCCATTCGCAATTCATCCTCGGCTGGAAGCAGCCGGGGCTCCGGATCATGAACGATCAGCGCATCTACGCTTTCGCGGGGTGGCTTCAGGCTCACGGAACGCGCCCCGACCTGGCGAATCCGGAGCACCCGCCGCTCGGCAAATACCTCCTGGGAGCCGCGGAGCGGATCGCGCATACCCCGGTCGCGGCCACCTTCGCCGCCGGCCTCGCCGCCCTCGCGGGGCTCGCCCTCCTGGGCCGCCGGATTCTCGAAAGCTGGACTCTCGCGTTCGTCGCGACCTCGATCACCGCCGCCGGCGCCCTCCTCGCCTCGTACACGATCAACACCTACCTCGAGATCTTCGTTCTGGCGCTCGCGGCCTGGAGCCTCCTGGCGGCCGCGCGGGCGGCGGAGAAACCCCTCTCGCCGGCGCGAGTCGTCCTGCTCGACGCGATTCTCGGCGCGGGCATGGCGCTCAAGTGGTCGTTCGCCGTCTTCGGACTGGCCGTCGTCGTGACGCTCGTTCGCTCGCGGCGCCTGAGAAGTGCCGCGGCATTCGCGGCGGGGGCTCCGCTCGCGTTCGCCGCCTACGGCCTGGCCTACGCGAGATCGTTCACCCAGGGGCTCTCGCCCACGGCGTTCCTGGTTTTTCAGCGCGGCATCGCCCGCCGGTGGACTCTCGTCAACGCGAGCGCGAAACCGTCGACCTGGGGACTCTGGCGAATCCTGTTCACCGGCATCCCGGACTATTCGCCGCACCGGGTCCCGGAATGGAGCCTGCTCTGGCCCGCCGCGGCCGTCCTCGGAATCGCCGGCGCGATCCTCGCCTTCCGGCGGCGGGATCCCGCCGGGACCGCGTGCGGGATCTGGTTTCTCGGCCAGATGCTCTTCTTCACCGCCGCCCCGTCCTGGGAGCGCTACCTCGTTCCCGTCCTTCCCTTCGCGGTCATTCTCGCGGTTTCGGCGATCGCCCGCCTCCCGGTTTTCCGGAGATCCATCGCCGTCGCCGAGGCGATCTGACTTCGAACGGCGGGCAGTTCCGCTCCGATCGAAGCGGCCAGAGGAACGAGGCGCGCGGTGCTCGCCGGCGTGCCGGGAGGTGACGGCCCGGCTCAAATTGCATCACGCGTTTTCCGGACGCGGATGGCTATCATGGCCTCCTCCGTGGGCGAGACGATCCGTTTCTACGCCGGATTCGCGGGAGGAGTCCCCTGGCTCCTGGCGTGTTCCGTGGCCGGATTCCTTCGCCTGGCGTTCGGGTCGCACGATCGTTCCGCGACGACGTTCTTTGCCCGGATCTTCTGCGGCGGCCTCACCCGCGCGCTCGGCTGGCGGATCGTCGCCGACCCCGCGGACCTGCTCGAACGGGCGCGTCCATGCGTCTTCGTCTCGAATCACCAGTCGATCCTCGACGTCGTCGTCTTCGGAGCGATCGTGCCTCCGCGCACGGTCGCGGTCGGAAAGAAGGAGATCGGGCGGATTCCCCTCTTCGGCTGGTTCTTTCGCGCGGCCGGTAACCTCACGGTCGACCGGGGACGCCCCGAGCAGACGACGATCGCGCTCGCCGAAGCGGCGGGCATCATCCGCGAGGAGCGGATCTCCGTGTGGATGATGCCGGAAGGACATCGCAACGCCGGCGAGGAGCTCCTCCCCTTCAAGACCGGCGCCTTCCGGCTCGCGGGAGTCGCCGGAGTGCCGATCGTGCCTCTCGTCGCGGAGCCCCTCACCGCGATCGTCGACACGCGAGTTCGCCGCGCGCGGCCGGGCACGCTTCGGGTCCGCGTCCTCGATCCGATCCCGGTGCCCGACGCCTCCCCCGCCGCCGTCTCCGCGGCCGCGGCCGAGACGCGCCGCCGCATGCAGGAGGCCCTGGACGACCTGCGGCGAACGGTCGCCGCGGAATCCGAAGGCCCGTCGAAAATGAGACGAAGCTCGGACGAGCGAGCGATCCATCCCCGGGAATTGAAGCCGCGCTGAAGAGGCGGCCGGGGGACGGCCGCTCCTATTCGTCCCTGCCGTGGATCTTCATTTGCACGAGCTCCTCCGGGGACGGACGGCGGTCGCGGCTCGAGACATGCCGGACGAACTCGGGTGAAACGCCGTGGATCCGCATCGCGACGAGATCGTCGACGGGAACGCCGCGATACCCGAGCGACGCGAGCTCGCGGATGAACTCGGGCGTCACCCCGTGGATCCGCATCGCGACGAGATCGTCCGCGGACGTCCCCGCGTAGCCGAGCGCCGCGAGGTCGCGCAGGAACTCTTCGCTCGCGCCGTGGATCCGGAGCGCGACGAGGTCCGCCGGGCCGGCGTCGGGATACCGGAGCTCGCGGAGCGTCCTCGCGAACTCCGGTCGGACTCCGTGGATGCGCATCGCGACGAGATCGTCGGCCGAAATCGAGGAGAGGCCCGCGTCGTTCATCGCCTTCACGTACTCGGGCGTCGCCCCGTGGATCCGAAACGCGACGAGATCGTCCGCCGGGACGCCGCGATACCCGAGCGCCTGCATCGCCCGAATGAAGTCGGGCGTCGCCCCGTGGATGCGGAGCGCGACGAGATCGTCGAAGTCGAGGCGCGAATAGCCGAGAGCGGCGAGCTCCCGCACGAAGGCGCGGCTGACGTCGTGCACGGCCGCGGAAAACAGCCGGTCGCCGGACTGCCCGCCGTAGCCGAGCGAAGACATCTCCGCGACGTAGGCGGGGTCGGCCTCGAACGTGAAGCGCCCGCCGCCTTCTCCATCGCGGACGTCGCCTTCGAAATGGAAGACTCCGGCGTCCCGGCTCATGTCGAACCGGACGGGAGCGCTTCCCCCGCGAAGGGCGTCCGCGGAAAGGCCGCTCAGAGCCGAGACCGGGACGGTCTCTCCCGAGCTCCAGCTCGAATGCGAGGTCTTGCGGCGAATCTCGAGCTGGACGCTGCCGCGGACCCCCGCCGGCTCGATCGACCAGGTGCCGGACACGGAGGGTTCCGACGCCGCGCCGAAGGCCAGCACGGCCACGGCGGATGCCCCGGCCAGGGACAGGAGCAACGATCGACCGATCTTCTTCACGGGATCCTCCTTCGCCTCTCCCATAAGACGGCGCCGCGCCCGAAAAGGTTTCTGCTCCGGCGATCCGGCGCGGCGCTACTGGAGATCGTAGTCCGCGATCTTCTTTCCCTCGAGATACTTGTCGAACCAGTTCAGGATGTGCCGAAGCCTCGCGATTCGATGGGAGGGCTTGCCCGATCGAGAAAGCTCGTGCGTCTCGCCCGGGAAGAGAACCATCACGGCAGGTTTGTGGAGCGCCTTCAGCGCGCGGAACATCGTCCCCCCGCCCGCGTTCGTGGGCGTTCGGAGATCGCTTTCTCCTTCGATCAGCATCAGCGGCGTCTGGACCCTTTCGACGTAGGTGACGGGAGAGCGCCGGCGGTATTCCTCCGGATCCTGGAAGGGGTACCGGCGAAACCAGAACGGCGTGAAGAGCGTGAAATCCGTCGAGTACCAGAACGCCGCCCAGTCGCCGATCGACCGCTGCGAAACCGCCGCGGCGAAACGGTTCGTCTGCGTGACCGTCCAGTTCGTGAGGAGACCCCCTCCGCTTCCGCCCGTGACGCCCAGCTTCTTCTCGTCGACGTATCCGCGCCGGAGGAGCTCGTCGACGCCGGTCATGAGGTCCTTGTAGTCGTCGCCCGGATAGTTGTACTGGATGACGTTTCCGAAGTCCTGCCCGTATCCCGTGCTCCCGCGCGGATTCGGCGCGAGGACGACGTATCCCTTCGCGGCCATCCACTGGAATTCGTGGAAGAAGGTCTCGCCGTACGCCGTGTGGGGACCGCCGTGGATGTCCAGGATGAGCGGATATTTCTTCGACGGATCGAAGTGCGGAGGCTTCACCACCCAGGCTTCGATCTTCGTTCCGTCGAAGCTCGCGTAAGTGATCTTCTCCGGGCGGGAGACCTCGATCGCATCGAACAGGACGTCGTTTTCGTGGGTCAGACGCGCCAGCTTCCGGGTCGTCGCGTCGAAGAGGTAAAGCTCGGTCAGCCGGGTCGCGTCGTCGATCGTCACGGCGAAGCGATCCCCGTCGGAGGCCGCCGTGTACGCGACGATCTCGTGGTCTCCACTCGTCAGGGGCTCGACCCGCTTCGTCGCGAGGTCGATCCGGACGAGATTCGAATGGCCGTGCTCGGTAGTCGCGACGACGACCGCTTCGCCGCCGCGCGCCCACACGAGAGGGCTCGACGATTCCCCCCCGCGCGGCGGATGCTGGTCGCCGATGATGTCGTTTCCGACGTCGGAGTCGTATCCGTCCGTCAGGTTCGCCGCGCGGCCCCCTCGGAAGACGAAGGCGTCCGGCTGCGTGTACGAACGCTCCCGAGCCGGGTTGACCCATCCCTCGAACGCGAAGGAACGGCCGTCGGGCGACGGACGGACGCCGAATACCGGGCCGTCGATGTCGATGACGGTCTCGAGCGGCCCCCCGCCCGCCGGAACGGAATAGAGGTTGCTGTCCGCCGGCTTGTAGTAGGGCTCCTCCTGACGGTCGGACACGAAGAAGAGGCGCTCGCCGTCGCGGCTCCAGAACGGATTTCCTTCGTCGAACCGGCCCGTCGTGACCTGTCGGGGCGCGGCAAGGGTCTCCGCCGGGCTCGAGGAGATCGTCCAGACGTGCTCGTGGGCGTTCAGGTCGAGGAGGCCCTCGTCGTTGTCCCGGTAGAGGGCGCGCGTGACGATGCGGACGTCGCTCTCCTTCTCTTTCTCGGCCTCCGCCTTGCCGGCGTTCTTCTTCCGTTCTTCGAGATCCTCCGGGGTCGTGGAGCTCGTGAACGCGATCGTGCGGCCGTCGGGTGACCACTGGGCGGGCGACGCTCCCTTCGGAAGGTCGGTCAGCCGGCGGGCCTCCCCGCCGGCCATCGGCAGCACCCAGATCTGCGCGGGGTCCTTCTCTCCCGCGCGAAGAAACGCGAGCGTCTCCGAATCGGGCGACCAGCGCGGCGAGGAGTCGCGGGTTCCCGCCGTGAGGCGGCGCGGCGCGGCTCCCTCGCGGGCGTCGATTTCCCAGACCGACGTGTCGTACCGGTCCTCCTTCTCGTCGACCGTCACGAGCACGTAGGCGATCCGGCGCCCGTCGGGCGAGATCTGCGGATCGGCGATCCACCGGAATTTCAGCAGATCGGTTTCGGCGATCGGCCGGCGCTCCGCCGCCGCCGCGGGCCGTGCACCGAACCCGAACGCGAAAACGGTCCCCAGGAGAACGGAAGGAAGTCTTCTCATCGTCCGGGGAGCATATTCCGAGGCTCCGCGGCCCCGCCACGGCGCGAGAGCGTCAGCCGATCGAGGTCCGATCCGCCTCCGTCATCCGGACGGGCGACGCGGGAAGGCGATCGAGCACCGGGAGCCCGCCCGCGCCGACGCGCCCGAACGACAACACTCCCGTCGGGCACATCTGGACGCACGCGGAGCAGCGCACGCACTGGGGATCTTCCATCGGGACGCCCTGATTGGCGAAGCTCATGACGTCGATGCCCTGGTGGCACACGGAGGTGCAGACGTTGCAGGAAATGCATTTCGCCTTCTCGGGAAAGATCCGGAAGCGCGAGAACCGCGCGTACACGTGCATGAGCGCCGCGAGGGGACAGGCGAACCGGCACCACACGCGTCCGGAGAACCAGAAATAGAATCCGACTCCGACGATTCCCGCCAGGAAGAGATCGACGAGGCGCGCATAGTTCAACGGAATCCCGAGCGGCGCCCATCCCGAGAGCATTCCGTCGTAGAGGCGCGCGGCGGCCGCGCCCACGCGGGTCCCGGGCGCCGCCCAGGAAACGGCGCGCCCCGCGAAGAGCAGGAGTGCGGCCGCCAGGATCGCCTGCCCCGCCATGTTGACCCGGTTCCAGAGCGGCCCGTGCGGCATCTTCTGCCGGTGCCTGTCGCCGAGCGTCTCGGCGAGCGCGCCGCACGAGCAGATCCACCCGCAGTAGGCGCCCTTTCCCCACCGGCGAACGATCAGCGGGATCGCGACGAACGTCTGCAGGAATGCGATCGCGAGCCACCAGCTCATCGGGCGCGGCGAGAAGACGTTCCAGACGAAGAGCGGCCAGGCGAGGATCAGCCCGAACGCGCGCCAGTATTCCCGCCCCTGTCCGGACGAGACGGCCGGGAACAGGTGATCGGCGATCGTCTTCCCGACGCCCGAATCGAAGGCGCCCGCGTGCCCCCACCACGGGAGGAGGACGTACGGAAGCAGGAAGAGCGGAACGAGCTGGATCGCGATCAGCGCGACCGTCTGGCGCGTCACGTAAGGGGTTCGGCGGCGCCGGATCCGGGCGACGCCGAACAGGACGATCGCAAGGCAATACGCGACGGAATAGTAGAAACCCGGCTCCCGAAGCGAGATCGCGACCGCGGTGGCGAGCGGCGCGGCGCCGTCGCCCGAACCGGCGAGGCGCACGTCGAACGGGAACCATCGGCGCGATTCGAAGACGCGCGTGAGGGACCCGCCCGCCTTCCAGTTGAAGAGGAAAGTGCAGAACGCGACGAACGCGGCGAACGCCGCCGCCCGTCCGGCGGTCCATTCCCCCCGGATCCGGATCCCGGACCGCCGGAAGAAATCGAGCGGAGCCCTGCGCCCGATCATCGTGAACACCACGTCGTTGGAGACCGCGCGCTCCCGGCCGTCCGCCTCGCGCAGCACGACCCGGCCGGGTTCGATCCGCGCGACCTCCGTGCCGAGCGCGATCGCGATCCGTCCCGGCGGATGCTCGACGGCGTCGAAGGCGCCGGTGGCCGCGGTGACTCTTTCGGAGCTCGGATGCTCGACGCCGACCGGCGCGCGCGGGTCGTGTTCGAGAGCGTGGAGCGCCGCGACGTTGGCCGGCTTCGGCCGCACGAGATCCTTCCCGCGGCACGCGAGCGTGGTGCGCGCGCCGGAAGCCGCCAGCGCGATCGCCGTCTCGACCGCGCTGTCCCCGCCGCCGACGACGAGCGCGTCCTGCCCGGCGAAATCCTTCGGGTCGTAGAGCCGGTTGAACACCTTCCCCGAGTCCTCCCCGGGGACGCCCAGGCGCCGATGGCTGCCGCTCCGGCCGATCGCGACGATCACGCGTCGTGCGGCCGTGGGAGACCGCCCGTCGGCATGATGGAGCCGCAGGACGGCACCGGCGCGCTCGACGCGGTCGATCCGGGAGAACACCGGATCGATGCCGGCTCCGCGGCGCTGCGCTTCCAGGCTCTCGAGGAGCGCTTCCTTCGGGTGGACCTCCTCGCGGAATCGGAGCCTCCCTGCCGGGCTCATTCCGGAGGGGTACGTGAAGATCGGCTTCCCCTTCGGGAAGTTCGCGACCGTCGAGAACGGCTCGGACGCTTCGAAGACCGAGAATCGGAGCCCGAGCGCTTTCGCCTCGAGCGCCGCGGAGATGCCGGCGACTCCTCCTCCGACGATCGCGAGATCGAGCACGGCCGGGTCTTCCCCCGGCCCGGCGAGCTCGGCGGCGACGGCGCGGGCCGCCCGGGCGCCGCCGTCGGCGGAAAGTTTCAGGAGGGGGATCCCGGTCAGGTCGCCGGCGATGCGCACGCCGGGGACCGCCGTCTCGCCCCCCTCGCCGATCTCGGGCAGCTTCTCGACCGTTCCCGCGGGCCAGCGCGTGTGCAGCCATCGCGTGTACCGGGCGACGGGGTTCGGCATCTCCCGCGAGCATAACGCGCTTGCGAGGCGCCTCCGGAGCCGTTAACGTCGCCGCCGACGATGCCCGATTTCGGCCTGACCCGTCGCGAGGTGCGCTTCCTCCGGAGCCTCTCTCCGCCGTGGCGGATCCAGAAATGCCTCGACGGCTTCGACTACGACGTGCACGGGAAGCATTGCCGCTCTCCGCGCCGCGCGATCCGCGAAG
>DASTIQ010000270.1 GCA_035717485.1 Thermoanaerobaculia bacterium
GTGGTGGCCGATCGCCCCGCGCGGAGTCGGGCGCGTCGATGCGATCGCCGCCGACGACACCGACCGCGACGGCGACCTCGACCTCCTCGTCACCGACGGCGGAAGAACCCGCCTCTTCGAAAACGAAGGGGGGAACGCCAACGACTGGCTCGACGTCGTGCTCGAGGGGCTGGCCTCCGGCTCCGGAAAGGTGAACCGCGGAGGCGTCGGCTCTCTCGTCGAGGTGAAGGCGGGCAACCTCTACGCGGCGCGGACCGTCTCCGTCCCGCCGACGCATTTCGGGCTCGGGAAGCGCGGGCGCGCGGACGTCGTGCGGGTCGTCTGGACGAACGGCATCCCGCAGAACCTGATCGATCAGAAAGGGCGGGCGACGGTTCGGGAGGTCCAGCAGCTCAAGGGCTCGTGCCCGTTCGTCTACGCGCTCGACGGGAGGAGCGGCCGGTGGAGCTTCGTTTCCGACGCGCTCGGGCGCGCGCCGATCGGGCTCCTGTACGACGGCGTCCATCTCGCGGGCGCCGATCCGCGCGAGTGGCTGAAGATCGACGGCGCCATGCTCTCGCCGGACGCCCGCGGAGTCGTCGCGATCGATTACACGGAGGAGCTCTGGGAAGCGGCGTTCCTCGACCTGGCGCGTCTCGTGGCGGTCGATCACCCCGACGGAACGGATTTCGTGCCGAACGAGCGGATGGTTCCGGGCGTTCTCGAAAAGAAGCTCTTCACCGTCGCCCGTCCGAGGCCGGTCGCGCGCGCCACCGAAGACGGCGAGGACGTCACCGATCTCCTCCGGGCGGCGGACCGCCGGTACGTCGTCCCCGGCCGCGAAACCGCGTACCAGGGAGTGCGCACCGAGCATGGCCTCGAGCTCGATCTCGGGCCGATCTCCGGCGCGGCTCGCGTGATGCTGTATCTCGAGGGGTGGATCTTCTACACCGACACGTCGATCAACGTTTCGATCTCGCAGCGGCACGATATCCGCCCGGAAGCTCCGGTCCTCGAGGTCCCCGACGGCAAAGGGGGCTGGCGCGTCGCGATCGAGGCGCTCGGGTTCCCCGCCGGGAAGACGAAGACGATGCCGGTCGATCTCACCGGGATCGTCGATCCGCGCGACCCGCGCGTGCGGATCCGCACGACGATGGCGATCTGGTGGGACGCGGCGTTCGTCACGGTCGACGACCCGGCGGTCCCGACGCGCGCGACCGCGCTCTCTCCGGCCCGCGCGACTCTCTCCTACCGCGGCTTCTCGCGCCGGTACCGCGAGACCCCCGAAGGCCCCGAGGTCTTCGACCACGACGCGGTCGATGCCGCTCCGCACTGGGCGGACGTGCCCGGGCGTCTCACCCGATACGGCGACGTCACTTCGCTGCTCACCGAGGCCGACGACCGCTGGGTCGCTTTCGCGGGCGGGGACGCGATCCGGATCGAATACGACGCGCGCTCTCTTCCGAAGCTCCCAAGAGGGTGGAAGCGCGACTGGATCCTCGTCTCGGACGGATGGGACAAGGATTTCGACAAGAACACGGTTGCCGGGACGACCGTCGGACCGTATCCGTACCACGCGATGCCGTCCTATCCGTATCCCGAATCGGCGCCGTTCCCCGATTCGCGCTTCCTCGAAGAATGGGTGACGCGTGCCGTCTCGCCGGAGAAGTTCGACGGGTGGGTGCGGGATTCGGGCGAGCCCGCGCTTCGGTGAAGAGAGCGCGGCTGTTCGTCGCGGCGATCCTCGTCGCCGGCTCGGGGCGGGCGCTCGCCGGCCCGCTGACGTTCTCGGACGCGACGAAGGCCGCCGGAATCCGGTTCAAGTTCCGGACGGACCTTCGCCGCGGCCGGATGATCGCCACGATGGGCGGCGGAGTGGCCGCCGCGGATTTCGACGGCGACGGCTGGACCGACCTCTTCTTCACCGGCTCCGCGGGGAACGCGAACAAGCCCCGGAGCGGGCCGTGCGGCGTGCTCTACCGGAATCGCGGCGACGGGACGTTCGAGGACGTCACGGAGCGCTCCGGCATCCGCGCCTGCGGGTGGCAGATGGGCGCCCACTGGATCGACGTGGACTCCGACGGCCTGCCCGATCTGGTGGTCGCGGGGCTCGACTGCACCCGCGTCTGGCGCAATCTCGGCGGCGGGAAGTTCCGCGACGTCACGCGCGAGCTCGGAATCGACGTCGGCCGCCAGTTCACGATCGGCGTCGCCGCAGGGGACATCGACGGAGACGGACGCACCGATCTCTACTTCCTCGGCTACCTCGAGACGACGCCCGAGAAGGAGCGCTCCTTTCCGCAGTTCCAGATCCGGCTGCCGGAGGACTATGCGGGCGAGACCGGGATCGTCTTTCGGCAGCGCGAGGACGGGCGCTTCGAGAACGTCACGGCTCGCACCGGGGGCGACGACGCGGGAGGGAAGGGGACCGGCGCGGTGCTCTTCGACTACGACGGCGACGGGAAGCCCGATCTCTTCGTCGCCAACGACCGGGTTTCCAACCGCCTCTACCGGAACCGCGGCGACGGGACGTTCGAGGACGTGACGGACGAGACGGGCGCGGGCGCCCGCGGCGGAAAGCCGCGCGCGGGAATGGGGATCGCCGTCGGGGACCCGTTCGGGAGCGGCCGTCCCGACCTGTACGTGACGAACTTTTCGGGGGAGACGAACACCTACTATCGCAACGTCGAGGGCGCGCTCTTCGACGACGCGACCGACCAGACCGGCACCGGCCGGCAGTCGTGGCCGTACGTCCAGTGGGGAACGCATTTCGCCGACTTCGACGACGACGGCCGCCCCGACCTCTACGCCGTCTCCGGGCACCTCGTGCCGCACGTCCTCGCGAAGATCGCGGCGTTCTTCAACGGGCGCCACCTCGCGGACATGTTCCAGGGGGACCAGTCCTATCGCGAACCGATCTCGCTCTGGCGCAACGACGGCGCGAAATTCGTCGACGCGGCCGCGGGATCGGGAGACCTCGGCCGGACGAAGATCTGCGCCCGGGGCTCGTCGGTCGCGGATTTCGACGGCGACGGAAGGCTCGACCTCGCGGTCGCGGCGATCTCCGGCGGTCCGCGGCTCTTCCGGAACTCGACCCCCGCGACGGGGCACGCGATCGAGATCCTTCCGGCTGCGGCGGACCGCCGGACGGCGCTCGGCACGAAGGTCCGGGTGACGGCCGCCGGGCGCGCCCAGACCCAGGAGTTCATCCTGCAGCCTTCCTACGCGTCCGGCTCGTGGGTTCCGCTCCATTTCGGCCTCGGGGCGTCCGATCGGGCGGACACGATCGAAGTGATCCCGCCGGGGGAAACGCAGCCGCGGTGGACGCTGCGCGGCGTCGCCGGCGACCGCGTCTATCGGCTTCGGGCCGGGGTTCTCGACGAAGTGCGGGCGTTTCGCCGGTGAAGGCCCTCCGCGTCCTGGGAATCGTCCTCCTCGGGCTCGGTGTGGCCGGCGCGGTCGCGTGGAACCTCCTGTTCGGCGAGGAGCGCTCGCGCCGCACGCACGTGACGGGGAGCCTGTTTCGCGACGTCACCGCCGAGTCGGGAGTTCGCTTCCGGTTCCATGGGGACTTCTTCGACGCGAAGCTGATCCCGACGATGGGAGGCGGCGTTGCGGCCGCCGACTACGACGGCGACGGATGGACGGACCTCTTCTTCGTCACGCAGATCGCGCACGCGAAGAACGGCGTCAACACGCGCCCGCAGCGGCTCGAGGACTGCGCGAAGCTGTACCGGAATCGCGGCGACGGCACCTTCGAGGACGCGACGGAGCGCTCCGGCATCCGCGCGTGCGGCTGGGGGATCTCCGCGATGTGGGCGGACCTCGACTCGGACGGATTTCCCGATCTCGTCGTCGGCAACTCCGGCGGGAACACGGTCTGGCACAACGAAGGGAACGGGACGTTCCGGCTCGTTCGCGATTCGGGACTCGAGGGCGGGAAGATGACGATCGGGCTCGCCGCGCTCGACGCGGACGGCGACGGGATCCCCGACGTCTACGAGGGGAACTACCTCGACACCGATCCCGTGCGGGAGGGGAAGATCGGTTTCGAGGTCAAGACTCCGGACGAATATCCCGGCCAGGACAACGCGTTCTTCCGGGGGCGCGGAGACCTTCGTTTCACCGACGCGACGGCGGAATCCGGGACGGCGGATCCGGGCTCGAAGACGATCGGCGCGGCCGCACTCGACTACGACGGCGACGGAAAGACCGATCTCTACGTCGCCAACGACCAGTGGCGGAACACGCTGTTCCACAACGAAGGCGGGGGCCGCTTCCGCGACGTCTCGGAAGAGACCGGCACGGGATATCCGCCGGAAGGGGCGACCGCGTTCGGACGGAAGACGCGTTCGGGAATGGGCCTCGTCGCGGACGATCTCGACGGCGACGGCCGTCCCGACCTCTTCGTCACCAACTATGCCGCCGAGCCGAACACGCTCTACCGGAACGTCGAAGGCGCTCTCTTCGAGGAGGCCGACCGGGCGGCGTTCGGCGGCGACCGCGACCCGTCGGTCCCTCTCTCGGGATGGGGCGTCGTCGCGATCGACTACGACAACGACGGACGGGACGACCTCGCCGTCTCGAACGGGCAGATCCTCCCTCGGTTCTGGACCGTGATCGGGTCCTGGATCAACCCGAAGGGGAGGAACTTCGCGGTCGGCGAGAAGAGCTACGCGCAGCGCCAGTTCCTCTTCCACAATCTCTCGCGTCCCGGGGAGCCCCGATTCGAGGACGTTTCCGTCTCGGCGGGAGACCTGGGGCGCCTCTGTTTCGTCGGCCGCGGGCTCGCGGCGGCGGATTTCGACGGCGACGGCCGGCTCGACCTCGCGTACAACCCGATCGATCGACCCGCGGTGGTCCTCCGCAACGCCGCGGCCGCGGGACGGGCGATCGAGATCCTTCCGGTCGCCGGCGCGGACCGGAAGACCGTCCTCGGGACCGTCGTGACGGTCGGCAGCCGGGCCCGGCCGTTCTTCGTCCAGCCCTCGTACGCGTCCGGTTCCTGGGTCCCGTTGCACTTCGGAATCGGGAGCGCGGAGAAGGCGGCCGTCTCGATCCGCTGGCCCGACGGAACCGTTCAGGATCTCGGCGACGCCCGGGCCGGAGCCTGGAAGATCCGAAAGGGGGGGAAGCTCGAGGCGCTGCGAAGAGCGGCGAGCGATCGACGGTGATCTCCCGGGGTCTCTTCAGCGCCAGGCGGAGCCGACCTGGATGTAGACGGCGCGCTGGCCCGATGGGCCGAATCCGACGTCGACCCCGCCCTGGAGACCGAGCTTTCTCGCGAGGAGGTAGCGGAATCCGAATCCGCACGCCCACACCGTTTCCGATGAGCCGAGGTCGTTCCAGGAGGGCGCCACCCTGCCGGCTCCCCCGAAGGCGAGGAGCATCCAGCGCTCGTCGATCCAGAATCTCGGCTCTCCTTCGGCGAGGAACGAGACCTTGTCCAGGTACTTGCCGGCCGTGAGGCCTCGCATCACGAGGGTCGGCCGCATGTAGAACGGCATGTCTCCCCACGCGTACTGCGTGTCCAGCCGCAGCCCGTAGCCCCAATGCTTCAGCGGCCGCCCGAAGAAGAGCGTCTGGATCCGGGCCCTTCCAAAAGAAGTGTCGCTTCCGAAGGCCGGCTCGAAGGCATTGCCTTCGCCGTGGACGAGGACGCCGCGACGCGGCGAGAGGAAATTGTCCCGGCTGTCGTATTCGACCATCCCGCCGAGGCCGCCGACGCTGCTTTCGAGCTCGCGTTCGGCGATCTCGGGGGGCAGCTCGCGGTCGAAGCGGCTCCTGGTCGAGAGATAGAGATACTGGAGGCCGGCGTAGAAGTTCGTCGCGCCGATCCTCGTCTGGAAGCGCTGGAACGTCGCCCCGGTCTTGATCGTGAACGCCAGGGGGTGGTCCTGGAGAGGACTCTCGGCTCCGAAGCCGTAAAACTCGAGGTTGAGATCGAGGTAGCCGACGGCGCCGGTCAGCCTGTACTGGTCGCCGGAGAAGGGCAGCAGGTAGAAGCCCGCTCCTCCCCAGGTGCCGTTCTCGGTTCCCGCGACGACGCCGCCGTAGATCGTCGGGGTCGGGCGCCCGGAGGAGATCTCCCGGGGTCTCTTGATGAACACCGGCGCGAGGCCGCCGCCGAATCCGACGGCGGGCTCCGTGATGACGACCGGCACCAGCAGGATTCCCGACCGGCTCTGGAGATAGTCGGAGAGGTCGAGGCGGCCGTCCTCGGGATCCTCGAACCGGGCGAAGAGGCCGCCGCCGGCCGCCGGCGACGACAGCAGGCCGGCGAGAATCGCCGCGCAAAGCATCCTCCGCGGGCTCACCCGGTTCTTTCGGCGGCCGCCCATCGCTCGGATCTTCGGGGACGCGGCGCGACGGCGGCAGAGCCAAGTTACCCATTTCGGGAGAAAGCGTTCCGACCCCTCCGATTCGGCGCGCCGGCGCCGGCACGTCGCTCGGCAGGATTTCGTGTAGTGTTCGGGAGGCGGCCGCGGCGCGGAGGCCGGCTCGAGTCAGAGCATGTTCGGCGGCGGATCTCCCGAGTCGCCGGCGGTCACTGCTTCTCGATCTCGTTTCCCTCGATCCACCGATAGCGTCCGGGTCCGACTGCCTGGGCCTTCCCCTTCGTTCCGTCCGGCCAGACGACTTCGACCGATTCGGCCGAGGCGTTCTTTCCCAGCCCGAACGTCAGGGTCTTTTCGGAAGCCGACGCGTAAGATTTCGCGGTCGAGACCATCCGCACCTGCGGCTTCCCACCGATCGTCGCGGTCACCTTCGCGCCGATCGCGTCCCGGTTCGACTTGCCGGAGCCTTCGAGCGTGACGCGCAGGCTCCGGGCGGGTTCATCGAGCCGGTTCAGGAAGACGTGCGCCGGGCCGCCGTTTTCGACGACCACGACGTCGAGATCGCCGTCCCCGTCCAGGTCTCCGTACGCCGCTCCGCGCCCGACCATCGGGATCGCGAGCTTCGCCGCCGCGGTCGCGTCCGACATCTTCCCGTCCCCCGCGTTCCAGTAGAGCGTCGGCGCTTCCCGGTAGGAAACCGCCTTCTGGACTTCCTGGATCGCGTTTTCGACGTGCCCGTTCGAGAAGAAGAGATCGGAGCGGCCGTCGAGGTCGTAATCGAAGAAGAAAACGCCGAACGTCAGCGACAGGAGCGAGTCGCGCCCGATTCCCGACGACGCCGAGAGGTCGAGGAACACGTCGCCGCTGTCGGTCCAGTAGAACGACTTCAATTCGTTGGAGAAGTTTCCGATCGCGAGCGCCGCCCCGCCGGGCTTCGCGTCGGACCAGTCGATCCCCATGGCGCCGCGCGACCTCCCCGCCTCGTTGACGGCGATCCCCGCCTCGACGGCCACGTCGGTGAAGGTCCCGTCGCCGTTGTTCCGGTAGAGGTTGTTCGGCGCCGTGTCGTTGGCGACCGCGAGATCGATCTTCCCGTCGCCGTTGTAGTCGTACGGCGCGACGCCGAGCGCTTTCGCGTTGGCGGTGCCCACGCCCGCGGCCTTCGTCGCGTCGCGGAATTTTCCGTTCCCCTCGTTGTGGAAGAGGCGGGAGGACGTCCCGTCGTAGCGCTCGGGGGTGCAGTACGATTTCGTGGTTCCGTCGAGCGAGCAGAAGATGTCCTTCCCCGGACTCCAGTCGACGTACCGCGCGAGGAAGAGATCGAGCCTTCCGTCGCCGTCGTAGTCGAAGAACGCCGCCGACGTTCCCCACCCGGGATCGCCGGCGCCCGACGCCTTCGTCACGTCCTCGAATCGGCCCCGGACGTTCCGGAAGAGGCGGTTGCCTCCCATGTTCCCGAGTCCGGTGACGTAGACGTCTTCCCATCCGTCGCCGTCGAAGTCCCCGACGGCGGCGCCCATTCCGTAGAGGACCTTCTCGAGCCCCGCCTGCGCCGTCACGTCGCGGAAGCGCGGCACGCCGTCCGGACCGTTCCCCTCGTTGCGGAAGAGAGCGAGCGAGGATTTCTGCGATCGCGCCCGGGGGTCGCCCGGCCAGTACGCGGAGGAGACGAGCAGGACGTCGTTGCGGCCGTCGTTGTCGTAGTCGAAGATGGCCACCCCGCCGCCCATCGTCTCGGGCATCCATTTCTTCCCGGCCGCGCCGTTGACGTGCGCGAAGGAAATTCCGGTCCGCGCCGTGACGTCCTCGAACCGGACGGGGGGGACCTTCGCCTCGACGACGGGAGCGATCTTCGCCGGCGGGGGGGGCGCCGCTTTGCGGCAGGCGGGCACCAGCCCGGAGAGAAGAACGAGCGAAACGAGCCGTTTTCGCATGGCGGCGGAAGTGTATCGCTGCCCGGCGGATCGCCCGGTTTGCTATTCTCGGGGAAGCCGTTGAACAGAAAAGAGGCCGGGGAGCAGCGTCTCCGCCGTCCTGCGTTCGCGCGATGTTGACACCGGGCTCCCGGCTCGGCCCCTACGAGATCGTGTCGCTGCTCGGAAAGGGCGCGATGGGGGAGGTGTACCGCGCCCGCGATGCCCGTCTCGATCGCGACGTCGCGGTGAAGGTCCTCCCTCCCGGCGTCTCCCTGCCGCCGGAGGTCCTGCGGCGATTCGCGGAGGAAGCGCGCTCCGCGTCGGCGCTCGCTCATCCGAACGTCGTCACCGTCCACGATCTCGGAGAGATCGACGGCTCGGCGTTCCTGGTGATGGAGCTCGTGGAGGGCTCCTCGCTTCGCGAAATCGTCAAGCGCGGGAAGCTCCCGTTCCGGAAGGCCGCCTCGATCGCCGCGCAGATCGCCGACGGGCTCGCGGCCGCCCACGCGCGCGGCATCGTGCACCGGGATCTCAAGCCGGAGAACGTCGTCGTCGATCGCGAAGGGCGGGCGAAGATCGTCGACTTCGGGCTCGCGAAGTCGCCCCGCCTCCCGGCGGCCGGACCCCTGGACCCGACGGTACCCGACGCCGGCTATCCCCAGACCGAACCGGGAACGCTCCTCGGCACGGTCGGGTACATGTCGCCGGAACAGGCGCGCGGGGAGCCGGTCGATTTCCGCTCCGACCAGTTCGCGCTCGGCTCGATCGTCTTCGAGATGTTCGAAGGGAAAAGGGCGTTTTCCGCTTCGTCCGCCGCCGAGACGCTCGCGAAGATCATCCGGGAGCCCGCCCCTTCCCTTTCGCTCGCGGGACTCGAGGGAGAGGAGCTGCGCTGGATCCTGGAGCGATGCCACGCGAAGGACCCGGCCGACCGCTACGGCTCGACCCGGGACCTGCATCGCGACCTGCGACGGTTCGAGGAGCGCTTCAGCCGAGGGTCGCCCCGCGCGTCGCCGGCGGCCGCCCGCGGAGGGCGTCTCCTCGCCGTTTCTCTCGCCGTCGCCGCCGTGGCCGCGTTCTTCGCCGCCGCCGCGGCATGGCGCTCGCGGACGCCGCCCGCGCTGCCGCTCTTCCAGCAGCTGACGTTCCGGCGCGGCGCCCTGTGGAGCGCCCGCTTCGCGGGCGACGGCCGGACGATCGTCTACGGGGCGGCCTGGGACGGCGGTCCGTTCGACGTGTACTCGACGCGCTTTCCGGCGACGAACGCACGGCCGCTCGGCCGTCCCGGCGCGAATCTCCTGGCCGTTTCGGAGGCCGGCGAGCTCGCGGTCTCGCTCGCGAGCCGCCCGGTTCTCGCCGGCGTGACGTCCGGGACGCTCGCCCGCCAGGCGCTCGAAGGAGGGCCGCCCCGCGAGGTCCTCGAGGGAGTCCTCTTCGCCGACTGGAATCCGAAAGGGGAGGCGCTCGCCGTCGTCCGCTCCGAGAAAGGGGAATTCCGCCTGGAATATCCGCCGGGAACGGTGCTCGTCCGGACGTCCGGCTGGATCAGCCATCCCCGGTTTTCTCCGGGCGGACGGACCATCGCGTTTCTCGACCATCCTTCCGCGCCGGACGACCGCGGCCGGGTCTCGCTCGTGGACCTTTCCGGACGGCGCCGCGACCTGACGCCCGAGTGGCCGAGCGCCATGGGGCTCGCGTGGTCCCCCGCCGGGGACGAGATCTGGTTCGCGGCGACCGGCGCGGAGGGGAGCCGCGCCCTTCGCTCGGTGTCGCGCGATGGAGCGCGCGCGAGGGTGCTGACGCGGGCGCCCGGCGATCTCACGCTCCAGGACGTGTCGCGGGAAGGGCGGGTCCTGGCGACCCGCGAGAACCTTCGCATCGGGATCGTCGATTCCGCCGAAGGAGCGGAGCTCCGCGACGTCTCCTGGCTCGACCGATCGCTCGCGACCGACCTGTCGGAGGACGGGCGCACGATCCTCTTCACGGAGTTCGGCGAAGGAGGAGGGGCCCGGTACGGAGCATTTCTCCGCCGTCCCGGAGAATCCCTTCCGCTGCCTCTCGGGGAGGGATTCGCGACGTCGCTCGCCGTCGACGGGAAGTCCGTTCTTTCGATCGTCCCGACGAGCCCGCCGGGCCTGGTTTCGCTTCCGACCGGCGCCGGAGCGGCCGTCCGCGTCCCTTGCGGCGACGTCTATCCGGTCTGGGCGGTCTGGTTTCCCTCCGGGCGGCGGGTGCTCCTCGCGGGGATGCAGCCGGGCCGCGAAGTTCGGCTCTACTGGACCGCGCCGAACCTCGCCGAGCCCCGGCCGCTCGCCGCCGAAGGCGTGACCGTTTCGTACGGCGGCGGAATCCGGGTCTCTCCCGACGAGAAGTCGGTCGCGGCGATCGGGAGCGACGGCGCGGTGAAGATCTTCCCCGTGGCCGGCGGGAGTTCCGCTCCCGTCGCCGGGCTCGAGTCCGGATTCGTGCCGCTGCGCTGGAGCGGGGATGCCCGGTCGCTCTACGTGTCCCGGTTCGGGGAAATGCCTTCGGGGGTCTACCGCGTCGATCTCGCGACCGGCGCGAAGACGACGATCGCCGAGCTCGTCCCTCCCGATCCGACGGGCGTGATCGGCATCCCTTCCGTCGAGATCTCCGCCGACGGAAAGACGCGCGTTTATTCGTACGCGCGGTCTCTGGGGGAGCTTTACCTCATCGACGGCCTCAAATAGGGGCGCGGGAGGCAGGCGCGGACGATGCATCGAGCCGGGGCGCGTGCCGTCGGCCGGCGGCTCGACGTACGGCTTTTGGTACGCCTTCGCCGCCGGCCGGCCAGCCCGCATCCCGCCGGGCTCGCGCCTCGCCGCGCCTCGATGGTGTCGCTTCGCGTTCGACCGTTCGCGAACGTCACCTCGAAGGGCAGGCGACCTTCGACTCCACCGAGCACGGCATGACGGCCCGGCCGCCCGACATGGGAGTCGCGTGCGTGCGATCGAACTTGATTCCCTTCGTGCTGTCGCCGCCCGCGCTCCAGCTGGACGCGAGCGCGACGACCAGGGCGATGCCGATGGCGATCAGGACGACCGAGCCTCCCGAGATCGCGGGACCGTAATCGTTCAGCACGACGTTGGCCTGGACCCGCGTGGCCGGCGCGATCGTGAACTTCTTCTGCCGCGTCGCGGACGGAGCACTCGACGCGTTGCCGTCTCGCCATCCGGCGACCCGCAGCCGATATCTGCCCGGCGGAAGGTCCGTCACCTCGAACGAGGGCTCCGCCGTCTGCTTGATCGCGACCGGACCGCCGGGGTCTTCGCGGTAGAGCGTGCTCTCGACGCGGTTGGCCGTGAGCGCATTCTTCGCGATGTCGCGCTCGTGATCGAAGATCGCCGCGTTGAACGCTCCGGTTCCCGTCCCCGCTCCGGGAGCGTGGCGGGTCGTCTTGAGGTCGGTCGTCACCGTCCCGCAACCGGTCGTCCAGAGCGGGATGTTGAGCGCCAGGACGAGAAGCGACGTCCATGTCCGATTTCCGGCGTGCATGATGTTTCTCCTTTCGACGACCGGTCTCATCGCACGGGCGGTGCCGTCCCGGTCTTCGGCGTCCACCCGGTCGCGCCGTCGCGAAAGGCCGTTTCGTCGAGCAACTTGCGGATTGCCGGACCCACGATCCGCCGTGCGCGGGTTCGACGGGGTCCCGCGGAAACGTGAGGCCTCTATCCGTTCGGATAGAATCGCGGGCACGGGAAAAGATGAATCCGAGGCTGATGGCGCTCTCGGGACCGCTCCGCGGGTCGAGCTTTCTCCTCG
>DASTIQ010000271.1 GCA_035717485.1 Thermoanaerobaculia bacterium
GGTCGTTTCGGAGCTCACCGCCAATGCGTTCCAGCACGGGACCGCGCCCGGCACCGTCCGCTGGTCGGCGGGGGTGGACGGGCCCGCGCCGGTCCTGTCGTGCGAGTCGCCGGGAAAGCTCCCGGACGGGGATCCGGAGCATCTCTTCGGGGCCGCCAAGGGGACGGAGAGCGCCGGCCGCGGTTTCGGGCTCCTTCGGGCGCGAAGGCTCGCGCAGAGCAACGGCGCCGATCTCACGCTCGCGCAGGCGGGCCCGAACGTCCGGGCGACGCTGCGCTTTCTCCCGGAGAGCGCATGAAGATTCTCATCGTCGAGGACGACGCCGCGACGCGGCGCGGACTCGAGCAGCTCCTGATCGAAGCGCATCCCGACACGAAGAGCGTCGGATCCCTCGAGAAAGCCCGGGCGATGCTGGGAGATTTTTCGCCCAACCTCTGCATCGTCGACCTGATGCTTCCGGACGGGGACGGGCTCGAGCTCATCCGCGAAATGCGCGCGCAGGATCCCGCTCGGGAGTTCGTCGTCCTCACCGGCCACGGCTCGATCGACACCGCGGTCGAGGCGATGAAGGCGGGCGCGGCCGACTACCTGCTGAAACCGCTCAAGCCCGCGCAGATCTCCGTCGTCCTCGAGCGCCTCTCGGAGAAGATGGATCTCGAGCGCGAGGTCGACGATCTCCGCTCGCAGCTCGCTCGGAGCGGTCGGTTCGGCCAGATGGTCGGAAAGTCCGAAGCGATGCAGGAGATCTTCGGAGTGATTTCGCGCGTCGCGAAGTCGGACGCTCCGGTCATGATCATCGGGGAGAGCGGCACCGGCAAGGAAGTCGCCGCGGCGACGATCCACGAGCTCTCGCGCCGCCGCACGAAGCCGTTCGTCGCGATCAACTGCGGCGCGATCTCGCCCTCGCTGATCGAGAGCGAGCTCTTCGGCCACGAGCGCGGGTCGTTCACCGGCGCCGACAAGCGGCGGCAGGGCTATTTCGAGCTCGCCAACGGGGGGACGCTCTTCTTCGACGAGGTCACCGAGATGTCGGCCGACCTGCAGATCAAGCTCCTCCGCGTCCTCGAGACGCGCACGTTCCGCCGCGTCGGCGGCAACGAGGAGCTGAAGGTGAACACCCGGATCCTCTCGAGCACGAATCGCGATCTCCAGGAAGCGATCAAGAGCGGCAAGCTCCGCGAGGACTTCTACTACCGGCTGAACGTCTTCCCGCTCGTCCTCCCGCCGCTCCGCGAGCGGAAGGAGGACATTCCGCCGCTCGCCCAGCACTTCCTCGAACGGATCGAGGAGCGCGAGAAGGCGGGATTCCGGGAAATCGAGCCGGAGGCGATCGCCGCGTTGAACGATCACTCGTGGCCCGGAAACGTCCGCGAGCTGCGCAACGTGATCCATCGCGCTTACGTGCTGTCGAACCCGCCCGTGATCAGCGCGTCCGCGGTCCATTCGGTCCTCGGACACCCGACGCTCAAGGCGCCGGCCGCGGCCGCGCCCGCCGCTTCATCGTCCTTCGTGCAGGTCAAGCTCGGGGAGTCGCTCGCCGACGCGGAGCGGCAGCTGCTCAGCAGGACGCTGGAGTTCGCGAAGGGGGACAAGAAGAAGGCGGCGAGCATCCTGAAGGTCCCGCTGAAGAATCTGAACACGAAGCTGAAGGAATACGGCATCGAAGGGTAGGGCTCCCCGAGTCCGACGCCGGTCGCCGCGCTGCCACGGTTTCTCTCTTTCCGCGCCACAATACAAAAAAATCCCGCGGGCGCGCGCCCGCGGGACCTTCGTCGGAGCGGGAGACCGCCGTCAGACGACGCGTCGGCCGGAGATCAGCCGAATGACCAGGATGACCACGGCGATCACGAGCAGGATGTGGATGAATCCGCCGAGCGTGTACGAAGTCACCATTCCGAGCAGCCACAGGATGAGCAGAATGACGAAGATGGTCCAAAGCATCGCGACTCCTTCCCGCCTTTCGGCGATTCGTTGTGTCCGGTCCGGGATCCCGTCCCGGAAGCAGTGCAAGAGCGATGCCCGGCGGTAAGTTCCGCCGATCTCCGGACTTGGTCGCCTCCCGCTGTCCCGGCGTCCCATCGAGAGGGCGGCCGCGCCGCACGGCGGGGGAGAAGGCGACGACCGGACCCGGACAGGTCGAGAGCGGCACCGAGCCCTCTTCGGGAAAGCGCGAATGCCCGGAAACGACCGATCGCGATGGGCGTCTTTCCTGGCGTCGGCATGGCGTGAGGGTTCCCGACCGCTTTCGGAGGAACCTGCGCTGAAGAGACCGGGACGATTCACAGTTTCCAGGTCGCGATGAATGCGGGCGCGTTCGGAAGTGCGTCGCCGAGGCCATGCAGGGCGACGAGGAGCGGCCAGTTTCCGGTGCGGGCCCAGAGAACACCGAAGACGATTCCCGCCAGTCCCATCGTCGTGACGCTGTAGGCGATCGAAACGAGGGGAGACGGAGCAGCGCCGAGTCCCTCGATCGCCCCCGCCCCTCGAAGCCATAGCCCGGGCGCGTGGGCGAGGCCGAAGACGAGCGCGGAGAGGAAGACCCCCGCCGCCTGGGACCGGGTCACGGCGGCCAGTCGCGACTGGAGGATCACGCGGAAGAAGACCTCTTCCACGACCCCCGCCTCGACCGACATCCAGAAGAAGCAGAGGACGAGCCCGAGGACCCAGTGACGGTGCGCGAGCGAACCGTCGAGGAGGGGCCGCGCGCCGCGTCCGAAGAGGAGCTGAATGGCCAGGAAAAAAGCCCCGATGATGCCGAACGCAACCAGGCTCCTCGGCGCCGTGTTGCTCGCGGGCCGCGTCAAACCGAGTCGGCGGGGAGACTTCCCCCGCAGAGAGTAAGCGGCGAGCGGGACCCCGACGAATGCCGCGAGCTTGATCAGCGTGTTCACGACCTCGTGGACCCGCGGGTCGGGCGAGGCTCCCAGGAGCGCGGCGAGGATCGGACCCTTGACCGCGAGAAAGATCGTGATGAAGAGCCCGAGACCGACGATGAGAGCCCGTTCTCCGGTGATCGCGCGAGAAGGGCGGATCGGCGGCATGCCGCGGCAGATGAGGAGCGCGACACCGGGGAGCGCCCCCCCGAAGACGACGAGCAGGGATATCGGCTCCTCGACGGGCCGTCCGGCGGCCGCCAGGACGACGAGGGAAACGAGCCAGGCTCCGGCAAGAATGAGCAACGAAACCCGGCCGGCCCGGCCGGCGGACCGCCTCTCGCCTCGTTCGGAGCTTTCGCTCCCTTTCGTTTCCTCCAAGCGGCCTCCGGTGTGCTCCGGTGTCGCTTTCCTTTACGAGCGGCGTCGAAACAGGTTCGCGGCCGGACGCGTGCGCAGCCGTCGAAGAGGATTGGAGCCGATGACCGGACTTGAACCGGTGACCTGCGGTTTACGAAACCGCTGCTCTACCAGCTGAGCTACATCGGCCCGCCGTGAAAGAGCGGCGATTATAGCGGCGGGTTCCGATGGAGGCAATCCGAGCAGGAACCCGTGGCCATTCGTTCGATGCCCCGACCGAGCGAGGGTTCCGGGCGCCGAGTTAAGCGGCTCGCCGCTTCGACTCGGCGCTCTGGAGCCGCCGCCGAGCGGCACCACCGCGCGCCGACCTCAGTCGAACTTGACCGACACGATCTTCGAGCAGCCCGCCTCTTCCATCGTCACGCCGTAGAGGGCGTCGGCGCCTTCCATCGTGCGCTTGTTGTGCGTGATCGCGATGAACTGCGTCTCCTCGCTCATCTCCCGGATGAGCTGGGCGAACCGGTCGATGTTCGCGTCGTCCAGCGGCGCGTCGACCTCGTCGAGGATGCAGAACGGGGAGGGCTTGTACTTGAAGATCCCCATCAGGAGCGCGATCGCGGTCATCGCCTTCTCGCCGCCGGAGAGCAGCAGGATCGACTGGTTGCGCTTCCCGGGAGGCTGGGCGGTGATCTCGATCCCGGAGTCGAGGAGGTCGTTCTCGTCGAGGAGCCGCATCTGGGCGGAGCCGCCGCGGAAGAGTCGCTGGAAGAGCTCCGAGAAATGCGCGTTGATCGCCGCGAACGCCTCGGCGAAGCGCTCGGAAGACGTCGCGTTGATCTTGCGGATGGTCTCGAGGAGGGACGCGATCGAGGTTTCGAGGTCCGCCTTCTGGGTCGTCAGGAACGAGAGGCGCTCCGCCTGTTCCCGATACTCCTCGAACGCGAGGACGTTGACGGGTCCCATCTTTTCGATCTGGTCCGCGAGCTCGGCGGCTTCGCGATCGAGCGTCGTCCGGGCGTCCGCGTCGATTCCCGGGTCGGGCGGAAGCTCTTGCGGGGAAACCCCGAACTCGCGTGCCGTCGAATCGACGGCGTGCTGGAGGTCCGACGCGACGCGGGACGCGAGGATCTCGGCGTCGAACCGCTTCTGCCGGGCGTCGTCGAAGATCGCGCGAACGCGGCGAACGGCGTCTTCGGCGTCCGCCGCCGTGACCGAGAGGCGTTCCGCCTCGATGGACGCCGATTCCGCGGCGCGGGCCGCGGCTTCCCGGGCGAGGACGTTGACGTCGCGCCGCGCGCGCGCCTGCTCCGCCTCCCGGCGGGCGGTTTCCTGCCGCTCGCCCAGCGCCTCGGACTCGCGATCCCATTCGCTGCGCTTGCGGCGGGCCACCTCCTCGTGGGTCGCGAGCGCGAGGCTTTCGCGCTCGACCGAGGCGAGACGCTCGCGGGCGCCCTCGAGCGTCTCCCGCGCGGCGGCTTCGGCTTCCCGCGCCGCCGCGACTTCGGGCCGCGACTCCGCGAGCTCCGAGGTCGCGCTCTCGATCCGGACGCGGATCGCCGCCTCGCTCTCCTCGAGAGCCTTCTCGCGGGCCGCCGTTTCGGACCGCCGTCCGGCGAGCTCCGCCGAATCGGCGGCGAGCATCTCGTCCTCGGCGCGGAGAGTCTCCCGTTCCTGCGCCTTGCGGTCGCGGTCGGCCCGCCGCTCGGCCAGGCGCGCGGAGTGAGCCGCGAGCGCCGATTCCGCCGCCCGCCGCGCGTCGGCGAGAGCCGCCGACTCCGACTCGAGCGCGGCGCGGATCTCCCGCTCGCGCCCGAGGTTCCCTTCGCAGGAGACGAGGGCGGCTTCGCGGACCTCGCGGCTCCGCCGGATCTCCTCGATCTCCCGGTGGAGCGAGAGAAGCCCCGCCTGTTCGGGCCGCGGCGACGGGACGCGCCAGAGGGCGCCGCGCACGATCTCGCCCGAACGCGCGGCGAACGTCGCCCCCGGATTCCGGCGCGCGCCGTCGCCCGCCTCCGCGGCGGTCTCCACGAAGACGACCGGGGGGAGCGCGGAGCGGATGGCGGGGGAGAGCTCGCCGAAGTTCTCGAGCACGCTCTCCCAGCCGGCGGCGCCCGCCGGCGCATCCCACCCTTCGCCGAGGACCGAACCCCCGGCGGACTCCTCGCGGAGCATCCTCGCGGCTTCGTCGGGCGAGCCGGAAACGAGAATGGCGGCGAGCTCTTCCGACGCGAGGCGGTCGATCACGCCCTCCCATCCCGCCCGGGCGACGAGCCGCGACGCGACGACGCCGCGGGAAGGAACGCCGCGGCGCTCCAGGGCCTGCGCGGCGCGCTCCGCCCGGCGCTCCCGGTCCTCGCGCGCGTGCTCCAGGGCTTCGGCGCGCTGCTCGAGCGCGGCGAGCTCTTCCCGGGCGCGCCCCCGCTCCTCCTCCAGCGCGGCGACCGCGGCGCCGGTATCCCGGAGCCGACCCTCGGTGCGGTCGAAGGCGTCGCCGGCGGCGCGCGCCGATTCGGATCTCTCGCGCTCGTCGGACTCGGAAACGGAGATCTCCCCGTCGAGCACGGCGACGGCCGCCTCGAGCCGGCCGGCGGTTTCCGCCAGGCGTCCCCGGGCCGCGGCGATCCGCTCCAGCGCGAGGTCGATCTCGTGCCGGTCGTTTCGGGCCTGCGCCCGCTCCGCCGCCGCCGCCGCGAGATCCCGCCGCGCGGCGTCGAGCGCGGTTTCGATCTCCGTCATCCGTTCTTCCGCGCGGCGCCGCCGCTCGGTGGCGGCGTGGCGGGCGAGCTCGGCGGAGTCGAGCTCGGCGCGCCGCGCGCCGCGCTCGCCGTCGAGGCGCCCCCGCGCCTCCTCGCGCGCGGC
>DASTIQ010000272.1 GCA_035717485.1 Thermoanaerobaculia bacterium
CCCGACGCCGGTGTGCAGCCGGCAGATGCGGCGGATCTCGTCGCGGCCGAGCTCCCGGTCGAAATTCGACGACGCGAGCACGAGGTAGTCGTTCCCGAGGGCGTGATATTTCGCGAATTGCATCGGGGACCCCCCGGCGCCGGCGATTGTACGACTTTTCCCGCATTGACTCCGGAAATGCGTTCGCGCAGAATCCGCCGACTCATGACGCTTCGCACCGTCCGGGCCGGCGAGCTCGCCGAGAGCCTCTTTCCCCGGTTCGTCGACGAGCTCGCCGAAAAGTTCGACGATCCCGCCCTCGACCGGAACGACGTCGTCCGGGACACGCTCGCCGACGTCTACGGGCATCGCTCGCGGGGAGAAACCTCGCTGGCCGCCGGGGTCGTCGCCGCGTCGTTCGACCCGCGCAACGCGACTCTCGAAGCGGAGTACTACAAGGAGATCGATCCGGGGAAGTGGGCGCGCGTCAAGCCGCTCCTCTGGTTCTGGCAGATGTTCGACCACTCGCCGATCGGCCGCAACGTGCTCCTCGGCACCCGGATGCGCGCGATGCTGGCGAAGCGGGTCTTCCGGCGGTGCGGGCGCAACGTCCGGATCTTTCACGACTGCGAGTTCTCGTTCGGCTACAACCTGACGGTCGGCGACGACGTGACGATCCATCGCCACGTGCTGATCGACGACCGAGGGGAAGTCGTCATCGGGAACAACGTGTCGATCTCCGACTTCGCGAACATCTATTCGCACGCGCACGCCGTCGAGGACATCAACGACGTCTCGCTCGGAAAGACGGTGATCGGCGACAACACGCGGATCACGTACCATTCGACGGTTTTTTCGGACGTGAAGATCGGGCACGACGCGATGCTCGGGTCTCACGGCGTCGCCAACCGGGACGTGCCCGACTTCGAGATCTTCGGCGGCGTTCCCGCGAAGAAGATCGCGCAGAAGAAAGGGCATCCTTGAAGCGGAAGCGCGAGCGTCTCCTCCCGCCGAGTTGAAGCGAACGCTTCGCGTCGCTTGACTCGGCGGTCCGCCAGATTGACCGCGGGTTGTCCATGGGACGGGCCTGATGACCGTCCCGGCTCGCTTGACCCGGCGGAAAAGCCCATCCGACTCGGCCCCGACCGATAGAATCCTCGCGTGCTGCGCGACCTCACGATCCGGAATCTCGCGATCGTCGAAGACCTCTCGCTCGAGCTCGGGCCGGGATTCACGGCGATCACCGGGGAGACGGGGGCGGGCAAGTCGATCCTCGTCGACGCGCTCTCCCTCCTGTCGGGCGGCCGCGCGTCGGCGGACCTCCTCCGCCACGAAGCGGACCGGCTGACGGTTTCCGCGCGGTTCGACGGCGTCGACGGGCGCCCGCTCGAAGAGGCCGGGATCGCGGCCCCCGACGGCGAGATCGTCGTCCGCCGCGAAATCGGCGCCGACGGAAAGGGGAGGGCGTTCGTCAACGATGCGGCGGTCGCGGCGAAGACCCTCGCGGCGATCGGGGAGCGCCTCGTCGCGATCCACGGGCAGGGAGGGGAGCGGCGGCTTCTCGACGCCGACGCGGCTCTCGATCTCGTCGACGCGTTCGGGGCGCTCGAAGAGAGCGCCGACGAGGTCGCCCGGCGGGCGCGCGAATTCCGCGAGGCGGAAGGCCGCCGCGAGGAGCTCGCGGGTTCGCGTCGCGATCGAGACCGGCGCCTCGACCTGCTCGGATTCGAGATCGCGGAGATCGACGCGGCGAGGCTCGAGGGACTCGACGAGGACGTGCTTGCGACCGAGCGCAACCTGCTCCTCCACGCCGACCGCGTCCGCCAGCTCGGCGAGGCGGCGGCCGCCGCCCTCTCGGAGGACGAGGGGTCCGCGCTCGACCGCATCGGCGAGGCCCACCGGGCGGCGTCGGAGCTCGCGCGAATCGACGGCTCCTTCGCCGAGGTCGAGGCGGAGATCGCCGAGATCAAGGCGCGCGCCTCGGACGTCGCCTCGCAGGTCGCGGGGGCGGCGGCCCGGATCGAGGCCGATCCGGAGCGCCTGGCGGAGGCGGAGGATCGGCTGGCCCGGCTCGCGCGGCTGAAGAAGAAGTACGGGGCGAGCGTCGCCGAGATCCTCGCATGGCGGGAGAAGTCCGCCGCCGAGCGCGACACGCTCGAAAACCTCGACGATTCGCTCGACGAGCTCGCCCGGCGCGGGGCCGCGGCTCTCGCGGCGTACGAGGCTGCGGCGCGTTCGCTCTCCGACGGCCGCCGGGAGTCCGCCCGGAAGCTCTCGGCCGCGGTCCAGAAGAGCCTCGCCGAGCTCGCGATGGAAAAGGCGAAGTTCCGCGTCGAGCTCGCGGAGACGGAAGAGAGGGTTTCGCCGCGCGGACGCGAGCGCGCGGAGATCCTCTTCTCGGGAAACCCCGGGGAGCCGGAGCGGCCGCTCGCCAAGATCGCTTCCGGCGGGGAGCTGTCGCGCGTCCAGCTCGCGATCGAGTCCGTGCTGCTGGCCGGGGGACGCGTCCGCGGCCGGGCCCGGGGGCGGACGCTCGTGTTCGACGAGGTGGACGCGGGAATCGGGGGGCGGATCGCGGAGGTCGTCGCGAGGAAGCTCGCGTCGCTCTCGACGACGGACCAGGTGCTCTGCGTCACGCACGTTCCCCAGATCGCCGCCCGGGCGGGCCGGCACCTGCGCGCCGTGAAGAAGGTCGCCGGGGGAAGGACGCGCGCCGGGGTCGAGGAACTCACCGGCGACGAGCGCGTCGAGGAGATCGCCCGGATGCTCGCGGGAGCGACGGTGACGCCGACCGCCCGCGCCCACGCCCGGGCGCTCCTGGCGGCGCGATGACGGACGCGCGCCACTCGCGCTCGGAGCGGTTCCCCGGCATCGGCTCCGCCGGGCAGCGCCGGATCGCGGCGTCGCGGATCGCGATCGTCGGGGTCGGCGCCGTCGGTTCGGTGGCCGCGGAGATCGCGGTCCGGTCCGGCTTCGGCTCCGTGACGCTCATCGATCGCGACGTCGTGGAGGAGTCGAACCTCCAGCGCCAGTTCCTCTTCGACGCCGAAGACGCGCGCGCGTCCTCCCCGAAGGCGGAAGCGGCGGCGCGGCGCCTCGCCCGAATCGACGGCGCGGTGGCGCTCCGGGCGGAAATCGCGGACCTGACGTTTCGGAACGCCGAAGCGCTGCTCGGCGGGCACGACGTCCTCCTCGACGGATGCGACAATTTCGAGACCCGTCTCCTCGTTTCGGATTTCGGGAAGAAGAGCGGCGTGCCGACGGTCTACGCGGCCGCCGTCGGCTCCGAGGGGATCGTCTCGGTCTCGATGCCGTCGCCGGAATGGCCCTGCCTGCGCTGTTATCTCGGCGCCCTGCCGCCGGCCGGCTCTTCGCCGACGTGCGACACCGAAGGAATCGTCCCGTCGCTCCCTCCCCTCGTCGCCGCCCTCGCGGCGGGCGAGGCGCTCCGGATCGCGGCGGGAAGGCGCCCGTCGCGCGGGGTCCTGACGTTCTCGGTCTGGGAAGGAGACGTCCGGCCGGTGCGCGCGTTCGCGAAGGCGGGGCCCCGGGCGGGGTGCGACGCGTGCGCGGGCCGCCGGTACCCGGCGCTCGAGGGAGAAGGAGCGACGGACGTCGTGCGGCTGTGCGGAAGGAACGCCGTCCAGATCGCCCCGGCGGACCGCGAACGGCCCGACTTCGACCGTCTCGAGCGGGCGCTCTCCGGGTTTCCGGTCCAGCGCTCGGCGCACGTGCTCTCCTTTCCGGCGGAAGGAGTCGTGCTCACGCTCTTCTCCGACGGCCGCTGCGTCGTCCGGGGCACCGAGGATTTCGACCGGGCGAGGAGCCTCTACGCCCGATACGTCGGGAGGTAACGAAATCCGCGTCGCTCTCGGCGAGCTGCTCGCGCGGCCGGACCGCTTCGCGGAATTCCGCCGCGTCCTCGCGCGCGGCGGCGTGGCCGCCGTTCCGACCGAGACGTTCTACGGTCTCGCGGCGGATCCGTGGAACGAGCAGGCGTGCGCGCGCGTCTTCGCGATCAAGGGGAGGGAAGCGGGCAAGGCGCTCCCGGTCCTCGTCGCCTCGGCGTCCGACCTCGCGGGCCTCGGCGTCACGGCCTCTCCCGCCGCGCTCGAACGCGTCGCCGCGATCTGGCCCGCGCCTCTCACGGCGGTCTTCGCGCTCACGACGCCGCTTCCGTGCACGTCGGGAGAGCGATCGCTGGCGGTCCGCGTTCCCGCCCATCCGGAGCTCCGCCGGCTGCTCGCGCGAACGGGGCCGCTGACGGGGACGTCGGCCAACCGTTCCGGCGAGCCCCCCGCCCGGACGGCCGCCGATGTCGGAGCCGCGCTCGGGAACGCGATCGACGTCCTCGTGGACGGTGGCGAGACGCCCGGCGGGCTCCCGTCGACGATCGTCGACGCCCGCGTGGACCCGCCGGCGGTCCTCCGGGCCGGAGCCTTTCCCTGGCCGGAAACACGATAGACTGCCGGTTTTTCGGGCTTTTCTTCGGGAGGTCGCGGTGGGCATCGTCAAGACATACGCCGGCGCCTCGCCGGTCCTGGGCGAGCGGGTGTACCTCGCCGAAACCGCCGCCGTGATCGGCGACGTGGTGCTCGGCGACGACGTCTCGGTCTGGTACGGCGCGGTCGTGCGCGGCGACTGCCATTTCATCCGCGTGGGGGCGCGCTCGAACATCCAGGACAATTCGGTCCTCCACGTCACCCAGAAGACGCATCCGACGATCCTCGAGGAGGAGGTCACGCTCGGCCACGCGGCGGTCGTGCACGGGGCGACGATCCGCCGCGGCGCGCTCGTCGGGATCCGCGCCACGGTGATGGACGGCGCCGACGTCGGCGAGTCCGCGTTCATCGGCGCCGGCGCGCTCGTCACCCCCCGGACGAAGGTGCCGCCGCGGACGCTCTGGCTCGGCGCGCCCGCGAAGCTCGTGCGCGAGCTCACGGCCGCGGAGATCGAGGACCTGAAGCACTACCACTCGAACTATCTCGGGTACAAGGAAGAGTACTTCCGGGTCGACGGGAAGTGGGCCCGATGACGGTCGCTCGCGCCAAGGGGACCCGGGACCTGCTCCCGGCCGACGCTCTCCGGTTCGCCGCCGCGGAAGAGGCCGCGCGCCGGATCTTCGGGGGGTACGGCTACGGCGAGATCCGCACGCCGACGTTCGAGCCGACGGAGTTGTTCGCGCGTTCGGTCGGCGAGGCAACGGACATCGTCCACAAGGAGATGTTCACGTTCCAGGACCGCGGCGGCCGCTCGCTGACGCTCCGGCCCGAGAACACCGCCGGCGTCGTCCGCGCCGTCGTCGAGAACCGGCTCGACCAGGCGCCGATGCCGCTCCGCCTGTGGTACGCGGGGGCGCAGTTCCGCTACGAGCGGCCGCAGAAGGGGCGTTACCGCGAGTTCCGCCAGATCGGGGCGGAGCTCTTCGGCGCTCCGGGGCCGGCCGCCGACGCCGAGATCCTGGTCATGCTCTTCGAGTTCCTCGGCGCCCTCGGTTTCCGCGAGCTCTCCGTTTCCCTGAACGCCGTTCCGGCCGGCGCCGGTCGCGAGAGATTCTCGGACGCGCTGCGGACCTTCGCGGGCGCGCGCGCGGACCGCCTCGGCGAGGACGACCGCCGGCGGCTGGCCGAGAATCCGCTCCGTCTCTTCGACTCGAAGGACCCGGAGGCGGCCGCGATGCTCGAGAACGCGCCGCGCGCGATCGAATTCCTCGATCCCGAATCCCGGGCACATCACGATGCCGTGATGGAGCTCCTGCGGGCGCACGGGATCCCCTTCGCCGAGGATCCGCGCCTGGTCCGCGGCCTCGATTACTACACGAAAACCGTCTTCGAGGTGAAGTCCGCGAGCCTCGGAGCGCAGGACGCGATCCTGGGGGGAGGGCGTTACGACCGGCTCGTGGCCGACCTCGGCGGACCGCCGCTTCCGGCGGTCGGGTTCGCGATCGGCGAAGACCGGCTCGTCGACGTGATGCCGCTCGACGCCGCGGTTCCCGCCGGCCGGGTGCGGGTGATCCCGCTCGGGCCGGAGCAGGAAGGGTACGCCCTCTCCGTCGCCGGCCGCCTTCGCGCGGCGTCGCCGGTCGAGTGCGATCTCTCGGGTCGCGGCGTCAAGAAGGGTCTGGCCGCCGCGGCGGAGCTCGGTTTCGACGAGGCGGCGATCGTCGGGCCCGACGAGGCCCGGGAGGGAACGGTGACGATCAAGAACCTGAAGACGCGCGAGCAGAGGACGATCGCGCTCCCGCCGGCCGGCCGATGACGCGCGTCGAGGGGGGAAAGCTCTCCGCTGCCGACGCCGGCCGCGACGTCCGGCTCCAGGGTTGGATCGCGCACCGCCGCGACTTCGGCGAGCTCGTCTTCGCGACGCTCCGCGACCGTTCGGGCGTCGTGCAGGTGCTCTTCGACGGCGAGAAAGGGGATCGCGCGCTCGTCGAGCTCGCCAAGACGCTCCGCGCGGAGGACGTCGTCGAGATCGACGGCTCCGTCGCCCGGCGCGCGGCCGGCCAGGAGAATCCCGCGATGGCGACCGGCGAGATCGAGGTCGTCGCCCGGAGCGCGACGGTCCTGAACCGGTCGGACGTTCCCCCCTTCGCGATCGAGGACCGCGTGTCGGCGTCGGAAGACCTGCGGCTGAAGTACCGCTATCTCGATCTTCGCCGTCCGTCGATCGCGAAGAACTTCCTCCTCCGCGACGAGATGACCTTCCGCGCGCGGAAGGTGCTCCACGAACGCGGATTCCTCGACGTGGAGACGCCGATCCTCACGAAGTCGACTCCCGAAGGGGCCCGCGACTTCCTCGTTCCCGCCCGGAACCGGCCGGGGGAGTTCTACGCGCTTCCGCAGTCGCCGCAGCTCTTCAAGCAGCTCCTGATGGTCGCGGGCTTCGACCGCTACTACCAGGTCGCCCGCTGCTTCCGGGACGAAGATCTCCGCGCCGACCGGCAGCCCGAGTTCACGCAGATCGACGTCGAGATGGCGTTCGCGACGCCGGAGCGGGTCTTCGAGCTGATCGAGGCGCTCTTCCCGGAGATGTTCGGCGCGGCCGGCGTCCCGTGCGCCCCGCCGTTCCCGCGGCTGACCTACGACGAGGCGATCGAACGGTTCGGGATCGACCGTCCGGACCTGCGGTTCGGGATGGAGCTGGTCGATCTCGCGGGGCCGGCGTCGGGAGCGGGCTTCGCGCCGTTCGACCGCGCTCTCCGCGACCGCGGCTGGGTGCGCGGACTCCGGGTCCCGGCGGGCGCCGACGCGTCGCGCAAGAAGCTCGACGAATGGGGAGAGGTCGCGAAGACGTTCGGGGCCGGAGCGCTCGTGTGGATCCGCCGCGCCGGCGGGGAGCTCGCCAGCCCCGCGAAGAAGTCGCTCGCGCCGGGAGCGCTCGAGCGGATCGGAGACGCGCTCGCGCTCGGCGAAGGGGACCTCGGGCTCGTCGTCGCGGGGTCGAAGAAGAAGGCGGCGGACGCGCTCGCGAGCCTGCGGGTCGCCGTCGGCCGCGAGCGGGGAATGATCGACGACGCGAAATTCGCGTTCTGCTGGGTCACCGATTTTCCGCTCGTCGAATGGGACGAGGGGGAGAACCGCTGGTTCGCGATGCACCACCCGTTCACGTCTCCGCGCGAGGAGGACCTGGCGATCCTCGAATCGGACCCGGGCCGCGTGCGCGCCCGGGCCTACGACGTGGTGTTGAACGGGATCGAGCTCGGCGGCGGGTCGATCCGCATCCACCGCGCCGACGTGCAGTCGCGGATGTTCCGCCTGCTCGGGATCGGCGAAGAGGAGGCGCGGGCGAAGTTCGGATTCCTGCTCGACGCCTTCCGGTTCGGCGCGCCGCCGCACGGCGGGATCGCGCTCGGACTCGACCGGATGTGCATGCTCGCGGCGGGCGCGGCGTCGATCCGCGACGTGATCGCGTTCC
>DASTIQ010000273.1 GCA_035717485.1 Thermoanaerobaculia bacterium
AGAAGGGATCGCGCGGCTTTTCCCGCTTGAGTCGGGGAGCGGCGCCCGACATCGCCGACGCGCGCTTCTCGGCCTGCCGCACCGACAGGTCGCGACGGACGATCTCCTCCGCGAGCCGCATCTGGTCGTCCCCGGAGGCGAGCGCGCTCAAGGCCTTGGCGTGGCCGGCCGACAGCTGACCGGCTCGAATCATGTCCCGCACTTTTGATGGTAACTTCAATAGTCTCAATGAGTTAGCTACCGTCGACCGCTCCTTGCCGACGCGTTCGGCGATCTGCTCCTGGGTGAGCTTGAACTCTTCCCTCAGGCGCCCGTAGGCCGCCGCCGACTCCATCGGATTCAGGTCCTCGCGCTGGAGGTTTTCGACGAGAGCGAGCTCGAGCCGCTCCCGGTCCCCCGCTGCCTCCCGGACGACGATCGGCACCCGGGCGAGTCCCGCCGCCTTCGCCGCCCGGAAACGTCGCTCGCCCGCGAGAATCGTGAAGCCTCCCGCCGACCGGGGCGAAACCACGATCGGCTGGACGATGCCGTTCACCCGGATCGACTCGGCGAGCTCGGCGAGCCCCCGGGCGTCGAAATCGGTTCGAGGCTGGAGCGGGTTCGGATGCAGAGCCGCCAGATCCGCCTCGCGGGCGCCCATCCGGTTTTCCGCGTCCTTGCCCGGAAGCAACGCGGAAAGACCGCGGCCCAGCGTTCTGCGTTTGTCGCTGGCCATCAGCGTTCCATGACCTCCGCGGCGAGGTTCAGGTACGCCTCCGCCCCCTTCGACCGGATGTCGTACGCGAGGATCGGCTTTCCGAACGAGGGCGCCTCGGCGAGGCGCACGGAGCGCGGAATGTGCGTCCGGAAGACGCGGTCCCCGAAATGGGCCCGAATGTCGTCGGCGACCTGCCGCGCGAGGTTCGTGCGGTCGTCGTACATCGTGAGGAGGACGCCGGCGATCTGGAGCATCGGGTTCAACGTGATCTTCACCCGTTCGATCGTTTCGAGCAAATCGGTCACCCCTTCGAGCGCGAAGTACTCGCACTGGATCGGGATCAGAACGGCGTCGGCGGCGCACAGGCCGTTCAGCGTCAGGAGGCCGAGCGAGGGCGGGCAGTCGATCAGGACGTAGTCGTAGGCGTCCCGGAGCCCGTCGACGGCCTGCTTGAGCCGGTGCTCCCGATCCGGCACCTCGACGAGCTCGATCTCGGCGCCGACGAGGTCGCGCGTCGCCGGGACGAGGAAGAGATTGGGGAATTCGGTCTCGCGCACGGCGGCCGCGGGCGCCTCCCCCCGCAGCAGGTCGTAGGAGGTCGGCTCGAGGCCGGTCTTGGCGAAGCCGAGCCCGGACGTCGAGTTCGCCTGCGGATCGACGTCGACCAGGAGGACCTTCCGTTCGAGGCTCGCCAGAGACGCGCCCAGGTTGATGGCGGTCGTCGTTTTTCCGACTCCCCCCTTCTGGTTCGCGAGCGCGAAGACCTTACCCATCGAGAGGGGCATTGTTCCACGTGGAACATTTCCGGAAAAGGACGATTTCCCGCCTCTCGGACCGGGGGATCGGGAGGCGCCGTTCCCGGGCGAAACGGGGCTGGAGCTCCGTTTCCAGGCGCTCCCCGTCCGCCGTCCACGCCAGCAGCTTGCCGCGCTGCCCGAGAAAATCTCCGGGACCCACGAGTGTCGCGAGATCCCCCACGCCCCTCACGGTCGCCGCGGTGAAAGATCCGCGCCCCAGCTCTTCGAGCCGGCCGGTCTTCACGGTCGCGCGCATTCCTCCGAGCGTCCGGACCACGTGGCGCAGGAACGCCGCGCGACGCTCCCTCGGTTCGAGCAGCGTCACGTGCAGGCCGGCGAGCGCGAGGGGAACGCCGGGAAACCCGCCGCCCGATCCGATGTCCACGACGCGGTCTTCCGGGTCGAGGAGGGGCGCCCCGAGCAGCGATTCGAGCGCGTGCGCGGCGAGCTCCTCGTCCGAGAGGCGGCCCACCAGGTTCGTCGATGCGTTCCAGCGGGAGAGCTCGAAGAGGTACGCCGCCGTCCGCGGGAGGAGCGGAGTCCCGGCGGGAACGCCGAAATCAGGCGCGAGCCGTTCGAGGCACTCGAGGATCGCGCTTTCGGACACGGAACGCGAGTATAGCGACCGCGGCCGGGGTCACCCCGGGGATCCTCGCCGCTTCGCCGACCGTCCTCGGCCGGCGCCGCGAGCACTTCTCGACGACCTCCCGCGACAGCCCCGCGACGGCGGCGAAGTCGAAGCCCGGCGGAATCAGCTCCCCTTCGAGCCGGGCGATCGTCCCCGCGCGTTCCCGCTCCTTCCGGATGTACCCGTCGTACCGAACTCGTGACTGGAGGATCGCCCGCTCCTCGGACGACCAGCCGTCGAGGAGCTCCGGCCGCAGCCGCTCGAGCGTCGCCGCGTCGACGTCCTGGCGCTGCAGGTACGAGAAGAGCGTCGTCGGGCCCGCGATCGCGGGTGCGCCCGCGTCCTCGAGCCGGGCGAGCGTCGCGCGGTCGGGGCGGAGGCTCTCGGACCGGAGGCGTCCGATCGCCGCTTCGACCCTCCGTTCGGAGCGCAGCCCGGCGTCGAGCTCGGCCTCGGACACGAGCCCGAGGGCGTGGCCCACCGGGAGGAGCCGCGAGAGCACCGAATCGATCCCGAGAAGGAGCCGGTGCTCGGCGCGCGAGGTGAACATCCGGTACGGCTCCTCGACGCCCCCCGAAACCAGATCGTCGACGAGGACCCCCATGTACGCCTCGTCCCGCCGCAGGAGGAACGGATCGCTCCCGAGCAGCTTGCGGGCGGCGTTGACGCCCGCCCAGAAACCCTGCGCGGCCGCCTCTTCGTACCCCGACGTCCCGTTGATCTGTCCGGCCAGGTACAGCCGCGGCATCGGGCGGGTCTCCAGCGTCGCGTCGAGCTGGTCCGGATGGGCGAAGTCGTACTCGACGGCGTATCCCGCCCGGATCATCACCGCGGATTCGAGCCCCGGGATCTCGCGGAGAACGGCGCGCTGCACGTCCTCCGGAAGCGAGGTCGAGAGACCGTTGACGTACATCTCCTCGGAATCGAGCCCCTCCGGCTCGAGGAAGATCGCGTGCGACGACTTCTCGGAGAACTTGACGACCTTGTCCTCCACGGAGGGGCAATAGCGCGGTCCGAGGCCGGAGATCCGGCCCGCGTAGAGCGGCGACCGGTGGAGGTTGTCGCGGATGATCGCGTGCACGCGGTCGTTCGTGGAAGTCAGCCAGCACAGGACCTGCGGATTGGTAACCGTTCGGTTACGGAACGAGAAGGGGATCGGCGGATCCTCTCCCGGAGCGGGGTCGCAGCGCGACGTGTCGACGGAAGATCGCAGGAGCCGCGGCGGCGTGCCGGTCTTGAACCGTGCGAGCCGCAGTCCCGCCGCGCGGAGCGACGCCGACAGATGCACGGCGGACTTCTCTCCGACACGCCCTCCTTCGCGCTGCGCCTCGCCGACGTGCATCCGCGCCGCGAGGAACGTGCCGGTCGTGACGATCACCGCGCGGGACGAAATGCGGGCGCCGTCTTCGAGGACGACGCCGGACGCGCCTTCGCCGCTGGCGGCGATCTCGATGGCGGTTCCCTCGACGATCGCGAGGTTCGCGGTCTCTTCCAGGATCTCCCGCATGCGCCTCGAATAGAGGGCCTTGTCGCACTGCGCCCGCGGGCCCCAAACCGCGGGCCCGCGCGAGCGGTTCAGCATCTTGAACTGGATCGACGCGGCATCGGTGACGCGTCCCATGAGGCCGCCGAGCGCGTCGACCTCGCGGACGAGATTTCCCTTCGCGACGCCCCCGATCGCCGGGTTGCAGGACATCCGGGCGATGGTCTCGCGCGAGAACGTGACGAGCGCCGTCGAAAAGCCGAGACGCGCCGTCACGTGCGCGGCCTCGCAGCCGGCGTGTCCGGCGCCGATGACGATCACATCGTAACGGTCCTGCATCGGAGGGATACTAGTCGGCGAGTCCGCGAGTCGCGAGCCGAAAGTCCAGGACGGGAACCGCCGAGGAACCCGCGACGGGAGGACCCGCGACTCGCCGACGGCGCCGTCAGGCGCGCGACGGCGCCTACTTTCCGATACAGAACTTCGCGAAAATCCGATCCAGCACATCCTCCGTCGTCGACTCCCCCACCAGCTCCGCGAGCGAAGCCAGCGCGTCCTCGACGCCGAGGATCGCGATCTCGGCGGGATCGCGCCGGGCGAGAGCCGCTTCCGAGCGCGCGACGGCATCGCGGGCTCTCGACAGGAGATCGCGCTGGCGGCGCGAGACGGACTCCCCCGCGGCTTCCGGCGGAAACTCGGCGGAGAGACGGCGCCCGATCTCCTCCCGGAGTCTCGTGGCAGCGTCCTCCGAGATGGCGGAGAGTCCGATCGATCCCGGCTCGAACGGAGGGGGGGCGATATCTATCTTATTGAAAACAAGCGCCTTGATATGCGAGTCGAGGGAGCCCCAGCCGCGCCGGGCGGCGTCGTTCCAGGGGACCGAAGCGTCATGGAGCCAGATCGCGAGATCCGCTTCGCGCCCCTCGGCCGTCGCGCGCAAGACGCCCTCCGCTTCGATCGCGCTCTCCGTTTCGCGGATGCCCGCGGTGTCGACGAGCCTCACCGGGAGACCGGCGATCTCGACGTCGGCCTCGAGCGTGTCGCGCGTCGTCCCCGCCTCGGGCGTCACGATCGCGCGCTCGTAACCGACGAGACGGTTGAAGACGGTCGATTTCCCCGCGTTGGGCGCGCCGAGGATCGCGACGCGGAAACCCGAAGCGATCCGCGCCGCGAGCTCCGCTCCGCGGCACAGCCGCGCGAGCCGTCCGCGGGCCGCGGCGAGATGACGGCCGATTTCCGCCGGGTCCTCCTCCCCCGCCTGTTCCGGAAAATCGATCGCCGCCGTCCAGAGCGCGTGCGCCGTCAGCAGCGCCTCCCGGACCGGCTCGATCGCCCGCTCTCCCCCGCCGGAAAGCCGCGCGAGCGCCCCGCGCGCCGCGGTCTCCGTCGGCGCCTCGATCAGCTCCGCGACCGACTCCGCTTCGATCAGCGACAGTTTCTCGTTCAAGAACGCGCGCCGGGAGAACTCCCCGGGCTCGGCGAGCCGGGCGCCCGCCGCCTCGGCCGACGCGAGGAGCAGGCGCGCGAGAACGGGATTGCCGTGGATCGAAATCTCGGCGACGTTCTCGCCCGTGTAGGAAGCCGGCGCCGGAAAGAAGGTGACGAGCCCGCGGTCGAACGTCTTCCCCTTCGCATCACGCAGCTCCGCGAGCATCGCCGTCCGCGGCGCGGGCATCTCGGGCAGTCCCGGCGCGATCCGCCGCACGATCGCGAAGGCCTCCGTTCCCGACAACCGCGCGACCGCGATCGCGCTGCGGGCCATGGGAGTCGCGAGGGCGACGATCGTGTCCAGCTCGGACGCGCGCGGGGGTCTCATCGCTCGCGATTATCCAGCGCGCCGCCGGTGGAGGGCCCTGAATTGCTGTTACCTGCCGGGGTGCGGAAAGGTCCGGTCCCCGGGTTTCCGCTCAACCTCAAGCGCGGGGAGGCGCGAACCCGACGGGATGCGGGCGCCCAAGCCCTCGGCCGCGGCGTACCGACGCATTTGCCGCCCGTCCGGTTCGATGCATCGCCGCGCGCCTGCGCCGTCCCCCTAGCGTTTGGGGAGGATGGCCACTCTTTTGAAGAACCCCTCCCCTTCGCTCTTGGTCTCCACCTGCGTGTCGGACGACAGCGACAGGTGGACGAGGCGCCGGTCGGACGGGGACATCGGATCGAGCAGGACCTTGCGGCCCGAGAGCTTCACGCGTTCGGCCTGCCGCCGCGCCGATTCCTGGAGGATCTCCTGGCGCCGCTCGCGGAAGCCGTCCGCGTCGAGCTGCGGGAAGACCGGGCGGCCCAGTTTCTTGCCGGCGATCCGCCCCGCGAGCGTCTGCAGCCCCTCGAGGCCTTCTCCCTGCCGCGCGAGGAGATGCGGGAGGTCGTCGCCGGCGAGATCGAACGAGAGGTTCGCGCGGTGCCGCACCTCGACGCGAAGCTCCGCCGCCACGAGCAGCTCGCGCAGGACGTTGGAGACTTCCGCGATCGTCGCCTCGTCGGCGGGCTCCTCGTTCTCGGCCGCCGGCCCCGCCGCGACCGGCGCGGCGGGCGCGAATTTCACCGTGCCGTCGGTGATCAGCTCGACGACGACCTTGCGGGTGCCCCAGAACGTCTTCTTGTCCTCGACGATCCGGTACTGCAGGTCGTCGGCGGGCCGTCCCACCGCGCCGGAAGCGAGCTCCAGCGCTTCTTCCAGGGTCTTTCCTTCGTATCGCATCTCGAAAAATCCTATCCTTTCGCCTTCCCCGTTTTCAGTTTCTTGCCGCGGGCGGAGGGCGCCGGCTCGTCGCGGTACATCCGGTTGATCAGCATCTGCTGCGCGATCGTCAACACGTTCGAGAACAGCCAGTACAGGACGAGTCCCGCCGGCATGTCCTTCATGAAGAAACCCCAGAAGAGCGGCATCATCAGGAACATCTTCCGCTGCGCCGCGTCGACGGTCGACGGCGTCATGAGCTGCTGCAGGAACATCGTCCCGATCATGACGATCACGAGCACGTACGTCGGGTCCTTCGCGGAGAGGTCGTGGATCCAGAGCGCGAACGGCGCGTGCCGGAGCACGATCGCGCGCTCGAGCACGACGTAGAACGCGAAGAGGATGGGCATCTGGAGGAGCATCGGAAGGCAGCCGCTCATGGGGTTGTAGCCTTCCGCCTGGTACAGCGCCATCATCTCCTGGTTCATCTTGTTGCGCTGCTCGACGTCCATCTTCGCCTTCTTGTACTTGTCGCGGATGACGTTGATCTTCGGCTGCAGCTTCTGCATCTTCTTCATGCCGACGAACGACTTCTGCATGAGCGGGAAGAGGAGCAGCCGGATCAGGAACGTGACCGCGAGGATCGCCACTCCCCAGTTGGCGACGTACCGGTGCGACGCCTTGAGCAGCCAGATCAGGCCGCGGGCGATGATGCCGAGGTTGATCCCCATCGTGCGGAAGCTGACGGTCTCCTCGAGGTGCATCCCGAGCGACGAGAGGATGTCGAGGTCCTTCGGGCCGATGTAGAGGCGCGCGTCGAGGACCGACGGCGCGACCGCGCCCGCGCGGATCTGGACCTCCTTCTTCCCGTTCTCGTCCTCCCGGACGGGGATGAGCCACCACTGGGAGTCGCCTTTCGGGACGAGCGCGGCGAGGAAGTAGTTGTCCTCGACGCCCACGAAGCCGGGCTTCGGGAGCGGCCCCTGCTGGATCGATTCGACCTTCTGGCGCGGCACCGAGCGCGCCCGCTCGCCGTCGAAGTACACCGCCCCGGAAGCGCTCGTGAAGCGGTTCTCCTTCTCCTGCGGCGAGAGATTGCGAAGCCCGGGCCCGACCGTCACCGCGAACGGCTGCCGCCCGCCGGTGCACGCCACCCTCACGCCGACGACGTAGCCGTCGCCGAACGTGAGCGTCTTCTCGATCGACCGTCCGTCTCCCGCGAAGCGCAGCCGGACGACGTCCTGGTTGCCGTCCGTTCCGCGATCGACCACGTAGAGCCCCGTGTTCGCGGCCTGGGTGGAAGCCGCGTCCGCGCCGAAATCGAGCTCGAGCGGCAGGTCGGGGGAGTCTCCGCGGTGGACCATCTCGAGGCGGTGCCCCTGGTCGTCGTCGTACTTCTTGAGAAGGAACGAACTCACGACCGCTCCGCGGTTGTCGATGACGGCGCGATAGAGCGGGCGGTCGATGACGACCGACGCGCGCGCCGCCGCGGCGACGGGGGCCGGCGCCGTCGGGGGCGGCGGGGGAGCCGGCGAAGGCGCGGAAGGGGGAGCAGTGGCGATCGGCGTCGTCGTCGGGGCCGCCGCGGGCGCCGCCGCCGGGGTCTGCGCCGCGGGGTTCTTCGCCGGTTTGGGCGTGATCGCGTCCCAGAGGAGCAGGACGGCGATCGAGAGGGCCGCGGCGATGAGAAGGCGCTTTTCCATGCCTACTTCACCGGATCGAAGCCGCCGGCGTGAAACGGATGGCAACGGCAGAGGCGGCGCAGGCCGAGCCAGCCGCCGCGAAGGACCCCGTAGCGCGAGACCGCTTCCGCCGCGTATTCCGAGCAGGTCGGGACGAATCGGCAGGAGGGCGGGAGCAGGGGAGAGATCAACCGCTTGTACGCGCGGAGGAGCGCGAGGACGAGAGTTTTTCCGCGAGCATGGTCAACTCCTGCCGAAGCTCTTCGATCGTCGCTTCCGGGGCCCCCGGACGCGCCAGGATGCAGAGATCCCGCGCCGGGCCCGGTTTCCGCGCCTTCCGGACGATTTCCCGCAGCCGGCGCTTCACGCGGTTCCGGTGGACCGCCGAACCCACCTTCTTCGGTACCGACAATCCCCATCGCGAGCGGCCGAGCGCGTTGTCGAGCGCGAAAAGCACCAGCCATCGACCCGCGACTCGTCTTCCCTTCTTCTGGCACTCCGTGAAATCCCGCCGCTTCCGGAGCCGCCCCTCCTTCGGGAAGCGCTCCGGACGGGAGGACGGCGTCAGACCGTCAGGCGTTTGCGCCCTTTGCGGCGGCGGGCGGAGAGAACGGCGCGTCCCGTCTTCGTGCTCATCCGGGCCCGAAAACCGTGGGTTTTCTTGCGCCGGCGGTTGTTGGGTTGGAACGTGCGCTTCATGGTCTTTCCGTCCTTTTCGTGTCAAAACTCTGATTCTATGAGGCCCTCCTTGGCAAGTCAAGGATTGTGCTAAGATCCGCCGCCGAGCTTTCCACAGCTGTGGAAAACCCTGCGGAAAAAGATGAGCCGGACGGATCGCTGGAAGCAGTTTCTCTCGGCCCTCGAGCCTCAAATCGAGGAGAAGGAATTCCGCACGTGGTTCCTCCCCGCGAAATTCGGGGGTCAAAGCCCCGAGGGGGAGCGCCCGGTCTGGAAAATCGTCGTTCCCAACGCGGTTTTCGCAGATTGGATCCCTTCGCATCACTCGGCCGCGCTCCGCGCGGCGGCGGAGAAAATCGGGATCCCCGATCTCACGCTCGAGTTCGCGGCCGCCGAGACGTCGGCGGGCGCCGAGCCGCCGCCCCCTTCGGAGCCCCCTCCCGGGATCAATCCGCGATACACCTTCCAGAACTTCGTGGTCGGGTCGTCGAACCAGTTCGCCCACGCGGCGGCTCGGGCGGTCGCGGAGGCTCCCTCCCGCTCCTACAACCCGCTCTTCGTGTACGGCGGCGTCGGTCTGGGGAAGACCCACCTCATGCAGGCGATCGCGCACGAGATCCTGCGACAGAAACCGGGGGCCCGGATCCTGTACCTCTCGGCCGAGAAGTTCCTCAACGACCTCATCAACGGGATCAAGAGCGAGCGCATGCACGAGTTCCGCCGGCGCTACCGGGAGCTCGACGTGCTCCTCGTCGACGACGTGCAGTTCATCGCCGGCAAGGAAGCGACCCAGGAGGAATTCTTCCACACGTTCAACGCGCTCCACGAATCGCAGCGCCAGATCGTGCTCTCCTCCGATGCGCCGCCCAAGGAGATCTCCTCGCTCGAGGAGCGCCTCCGATCCCGCTTCGAATGGGGACTGATCGCCGACATCCAGCCGCCGGACCTCGAGATGAAGGTCGCGATCCTCCGGAAGAAGGCGGAGGAGGAGAAGGTCTTCATCCCCAACGACGTCGCGCTCTACATCGCGGCGAGCGTCAAGAGCAACATCCGCGAGCTCGAAGGGCGCGTCAATCGCGTGCTCGCGTTCGCCTCGCTCACGGGCAATCCGCTCACGCTCGAGCTCGCCAAGGAGACGTTGAAGGACATGGTCGTCTCCGAAGATCGCAAGGCGACGCCGGCCGAGATCCTGAAGGCCGTGGCGTCGCATTACGGGATTCGCGTGTCGGACCTGAAAGCGAAATCCAACGCGAAGACGATCGCCTTTCCACGGCAGATCGCGATGTATCTCTGCCGACAGCTCACGCATCTGTCCTTTCCCGAGATCGGACGCCTCTTCAACGACAAGCATCATTCGACGGTCATGCACTCGGTCGAAAAGATCCAGCGGATGTACGAAGACGACACGGATTTTCACAAGACACTCGACGGATTGAGCTCGTCTTTCCGCTGATTTTCCGGCCGCCGCGGGGGCTTCCACAGGGGAGTTTTCCACATCGTCCGGACGCCCGGAAAACGCTCCCGATTTTCCGCCGGGACCCGATGTTTTCAGCTGTGGAAAAAGGACTGGTAAATATCTATGGAAATTGAGTTTATTTGACGAAAAAATCCGCGTTCCACAAGCCTATTTCGACCATCGGATGTGATACTCTCTTTCTTCAATCAGGAGCGATATGGAACTGACAATCGAGCGCGGGAAATTCCTGGACGAGCTCCAGGTTCTGCAGGGTGTGGTAGAGCGGAAAAACACGATTCCGATCCTCGCCAACATCCTGCTCAAGGCGGAGGACGGAGGCCTCGATCTCACCTCGACGGACCTCGATCTGACGCTGCACACGCGCGTGGACGCGAAGATCAATTCTCCCGGAGGCGTCTGCGTGCCCGCGCGGAAGCTCTTCGATCTCGTGCGCTCCCTCGACGAGCCGGGGGTGAAGCTGAAGCTCCTCGACAATCACTACCTCGGCGTCACGGCGGGCTCGGGGCGATACAAGATGGTCGCGCAGCCGGCCGAAGATTTTCCGACCGTCCCGAAAGTCGAAGGGAAGGCGTCGCTCTCGGTTCCCCTCTCGACCTGGAAGACGATGACCCGGAAAGTCCTCTTCGCGATCTCCGCGGAGGAGAAGCGATTCCAGCTCTCGGGCGCGCTGCTCAAGGAGAAAGGGAAGGACCTCGAACTCGTCGCGACGGACGGCCACCGCCTGGCGCTCGTCGAGTTCCCGAAGCCGCCGGGAAAGAGCTCGCTTCCGCCGATCCTCGTGCCGAAGAAGGCTCTGACCGAGATCCTCAAGATGGACGGAGACGACGAGACGAAGCTCGAGATCCAGCACGCGGAGAACCATCTCGCGTTCACCGTCGGCGATCGCAAGCTCATCGCGCGGCTCCTCGACGTCAATTTCCCCGACTACGAGAAGGTGCTCTCGAAGGACAACGAGCGCAAGATCACCGTGTCGCGCACCGTTCTCGAGAACGCCGTTCGGCGGATCGCGCTCTTTTCCTCGGAGCGGGCGCGCGGCGTCCGCCTCGCGTTCGAGGCGAACGCCCTGACCGTCTCGTCGGCCTCGCAGGAGCTCGGCGAAGGGACCGAGACCGTGCCCGTCGAGTACGCGGGCGAGCCCCTGACCCTCGGGCTGAACGCGCAGTACCTGCTCGATTTCCTGGCGGAGGCCGAGACGGAGAACGTCCGGCTCGAAGCGAAGGACGAGAACACGCAGTGCCTCTGCCGTCCCGCGGAAGAGATTCCCGGGATCTCGAAGTACCTGTACGTCGTGATGCCGATGCGGCTCTGAGGGGGGCGTTTGCTCGAGAGCTTCTCCGCGACCGGTTTCCGCAATCTCGGCTCGGCCCCGTTTTCCTTCTCACCCGGCGTCACGCTGTTCTCGGGGGAGAACGGCGCCGGAAAAACGAACATCCTCGAGGCGATCGCCGTCGTCTCGGGCCGCCCCTCGTTCCGGAACGCGGAATCGCGCGACATGGCGCGCGAGGGGACGTTCTTCGTGCGCGCGGCCGTGCGGCGCGAGAGCGGCCCGGACCAGATCGCCGCGCACTGGGCCGCGGGCCAGCCCCGCCGCTTCTCGAAGAACGGCGAGCGCGCGACGTTCGCGGAGGCGGGAGAAGCGCTCCCGGCGGTCTTTCTCGCCCCGGAGGACCGGGCGCTGTTTCTCGGAAGCCCCGCGGTCCGGCGCCGGTTCCTCGACCGGCTCGCCGTGTCGCTGTTCCCGGCGGCGGCGGAGACTCACGATCGCTTCCGGCGCGCGCTCGCGCAGCGCAACGCGCTCCTCGCCTCGCCCTCGCCGCGGAAGGACGAGCTCGACGCGTGGACGGAGGAGTTCGTGCGGTGTGCGCAGGCGGTCGCGGCCCGGAGGAGCGAGGCCTGCGCGCTGTGGCGGGAAAAGCTCGCCGCCCGGCTCGCCTCGTCCGGAACGCTCTCGGAGCTGTGCGCCGAGCCGAAAGGGGAGCCGCCCGGGGAATACGCCGAGCGCGCGCGTTCGCTCGCTTCGCGGGAGAGGGAGCGCGGCCACACGCTCTTCGGGCCGCAGCGCGACGACCTGGAATTCACGCGCGCCGGAAAGGGTTTCGGAGCCTCGGCTTCGACCGGCGAGATCATGCGCGCGGCGTTCCTCGTGCGGCTCTCGGAAGGGGACACGGTCGCCGGAGCGCGCGGGGTGGTCCCGTTCTACGCGCTCGACGATTTCGACGCGGAGCTCTCCCCGGGCGCGGCGGAATCGCTCCTCGGCGAGCTCCCGGAGAACGCGCAGGTCGCCTTGACGAGCGCGCATCCCGACGCCGCCGACCGATGCCCGCGCCGCCCGGACGCCGTCTTCGAAGTCGTGGAGGGAAACGCGCGGCCCCGAACGATGAAGGAAAACCTGAGAAGGATCGGATGAGAACATGAGCAGCAGCTACACGACCGACGACATCAAGCTCCTCAAGGGCCTCGAGGCGGTGCGCAAGCGCCCCGGGATGTACATCGGCAACGTCGACGACATCAGCGGCCTCCACCACATGGTGACCGAGCTCGTCGACAACTCGATCGACGAAGCCCAGGCCGGCTACGCCGACAAGGTGATCGTCACGATCCATCCCGACAACTCCGTCACCGTCGAGGACAACGGCCGGGGCATCCCCGTCGGCCTGCACCGCGAGCACAAGCGGGAGACGCTCGAGATCATCCTCACGGACCTCCATTCGGGCGGGAAGTTCGACAACAATTCCTACAAGGTCTCGGGCGGCCTCCACGGCGTCGGCGTCTCGGTCGTCAACGCGCTGTCGCTGCGCCTCGAAGCCGAGATCCGCCGGGACGGCAAGGTCTGGCAGCAGGCGTACGCCCGGGGCGTGCCGGTCGCGCCGATCGCCTCGACCGGGACGTCGAAGAAGACCGGGACGAAGATCACCTTCTGGCCCGATCCCGAGATCTTCTCGATCACCGAGTTCCACTTCGAGCAGCTCTCGCAGCGCCTGCGCGAGCTCTCCTTCCTGATCCCGGGCGTGTCGATCACGATCGTCGACGAACGCACCGACAAGAAGCACGAGTTCTTCTACGAGGGGGGGATCAAGTCCTTCGTCGAGCACCTGAACAAGGCCAAGACGCCGATCCACGACAAGGTCATCTTCCTGTGGGACATCCGGGGAGGCACCGGGGATCCGAAGCGCGACGCGGACAAGGAGCGGATCGAGGTCGCGCTCCAGTGGAACGAGGGATACGCCGAGACGCTCTACGCGTTCACGAACACGATCAACAACCGGGACGGCGGAACCCACCTCGAGGGCTTCAAGAGCGCGCTCACCCGCGCTCTCCAGCGGTACGCCGACGCCAACAACCTGACGAAGGTCCTGAAGGAGACGAGCCTCTCGGGCGACGACGCCCGCGAGGGTCTGACCGCGGTGATCTCGGTCAAGGTGCGCGATCCGAAGTTCTCCTCGCAGACGAAGGACAAGCTCGTCTCGTCGGAAGTGAAGACCTGGGTCCAGCAGGTCGTCTACGAGAAGTTCGGGTCGTATCTCGAGGAGCATCCGCGCGACGCCAAGCGGATCATCGAGAAGATCGTCGAATCGGCCCGCGCGCGCGAGGCGGCCCGCAAGGCGCGCGACCTCGTCCGCCGGAAGGGCGCGCTCGATTCCGGGTCGCTGCCCGGCAAGCTCGCCGACTGCCAGGAGAAGGACCCCGCCTTCTCCGAGATCTTCATCGTCGAGGGCGATTCGGCCGGCGGCTCGGCCAAGCAGGGGAGGAACCGGCGCTTCCAGGCGATCCTCCCCCTGCGCGGCAAGATCCTGAACGTCGAGAAGGCGCGCCTCGACAAGATGCTCTCCTCGCAGGAAATCCGGGTGTTGATCACCGCGCTCGGATGCTCGATCGGCCAGGAGTTCGACGTCGGGAAGGTCCGCTACCACAAGATCGTCATCATGACGGACGCCGACGTCGACGGGTCGCACATCCGGACGCTGCTCCTCACGTTCTTCTTCCGCCAGATGCTGGCCGTCGTCGAGCGGGGCTACCTCTACATCGCCCAGCCGCCGCTCTTCAAGGTCGCCGAGGGGAAGAAGGAGGTCTATCTCAAGGACGAGCGGGAGCTGACGAAGTTCCTCCTCGCCCGGATCGGCGACGACCGGACGCTCACGCAGGCGAAATCGAAGCAGTCCGCCTCCGGCGCGAAGCTCATCGCGCTCCTCGAGAAGATGGAGTCGTACCGGACGCATCTGGCGAACCTCGAGGCGAAGGGATGGCCGGAGCCGTTCGTCCGCGCGTGGCTCGACTCGAGCCTCTTCCGGGCGGAGGACTTCTCCGAGAAGAAACGCCTCGACCTGCTCGCGCGCGAGGCGAAGGCGCTCGGCGAATTCACGCGCGCCGACGTGGTCTCCGACGAGGTCGGGGAGTCGTTCGCTCTCGAGCTGACGCGCTCGGTCAACGGCATCGAGAAGAGCTTCCGGGTGGACCCGGAGTTCGCCTCGTCCCACGAGGCCAAGCGCCTCCGCGAATCGGCGAAAGCGATCGGCACCTTCCTCGTCGGACCCTACGAGATCGCGCAGGGAGAGGAAAAGACCCTCTGCCCCACGCTCGCCGGGACGCTCGAGACGATCTACGAGGGGGCGAAGAAGGGGCTCGCGATCCAGCGGTACAAGGGCCTCGGCGAGATGAACCCCGAGCAGCTCTGGGAGACGACGATGGACCCGGACCGGCGGCACCTGCTGCAGGTCAACATCGAGGACGCGGTCGAGGCGGACGAGATCTTCTCGATCCTGATGGGCGACGAGGTCGAGCCCCGCCGAGACTTCATCGAAACCAACGCCCTCGCGGCGAAGAACCTGGACATCTGACATGACCTCCGTGCTCGATTCCGAGAAGAAGAACCCCGTCTCGATGGTCGAGGAGGTGCGCCGGTCGTACCTCGACTACGCGATGTCGGTCATCGTCGGCCGCGCGCTCCCCGACGTCCGCGACGGGCTGAAGCCCGTTCACCGCCGCTGCCTCTACGGGATGTGGGAGCAGAACAACGTCTACAACCGCCCCTACAAGAAGTCGGCGCGCATCGTGGGCGACGTGATGGGCAAGTACCATCCGCACGGCGACGCGGCGATCTACGACACGATCGTCCGGATGGCGCAGGACTTCTCGATGCGCGAGCCGCTCGTCGACGGGCAGGGGAACTTCGGATCCGTCGACGGCGACAACGCGGCGGCGATGCGGTACACCGAGATCCGGCTGACCCGGCTCTCCTCCGAGATGATCGGCGACGACATCGACAAGGAGACGGTCGACTGGGTGCCCAACTACGACGGATCGCTCAAGGAGCCGACCGTCCTCCCGTGCAAGTTCCCGAACCTCCTCGTCAACGGCTCCTCGGGGATCGCGGTGGGCATGGCAACGAACATTCCGCCGCACAACCTCGGCGAGGTGATCGACGCGACGATCGACCTCATCCAGAAGCCGGACGTCACCGTCGGGCAGCTCATGCGGAAGGTCCCGGGCCCCGACTTCCCGACGGCGGGATTCATCCACGGCGCCAAGGGGATCAAGGACGCGTACTCGACGGGGCGCGGGATCATCCAGATGCGGGCGCGCGCGATCGTCGAGAAGCAGGCGCGCGGCGAGAAGGAAGCGATCGTGATCACGGAGCTTCCCTACCAGGTCAACAAGGCGAAGCTGATCGAGCGCATCGCCGAGCTCGTCAACGAAAAGAAGCTCGAGGGGATCTCGGACCTGCGCGACGAGTCGGACCGCGACGGCATCCGGGTCGTCGTGGACCTGAAGCGCGGCGAGAACTCGCAGGTCATCCTGAACAAGCTGTACTCGCAGACGGCGATGCAGTCGACGTTCGGCATCATCTTCCTCGGGATCGTCGACGGCGCGCCCCGCGTCTGCAACCTCAAGGAGCTCCTCCAGCACTTCATCGACCATCGCAAGACCGTCGTCGTGCGGCGGACGAAATTCGACCTCCGGAAGGCCGAGGAGCGGGCGCACCTGATGAAGGGCCTCGCGCTCGCGCTCGGGAACCTCGACCTCGTGATCAAGATCATCCGGGGCTCGAAGGACCCGAAGGAGGCGAAGAGCCGCCTGATGGCCGAGGTCTCGATGGTCCGCGCGGGCCTCGAGAAGTTCGTCGGGCAGAAGATCGAGGACGAGAAGGCGAAGCCCTCCGACGTGATCCACCTCGACGACGTTCAGGCGCAGGCGATCCTCGACATGCGCCTCCAGCGGCTGACCGGCCTCGAGCGCGAGAAGATCGTCGCCGAGTACAAGGAAGTCCTCGCGCTGATCGCGCGGCTCCGGGAGATCCTCGCTTCCGAGAAGCTCGTCCGCGAGATCATCATGACGGAGCTCAAGGACATCAAGAAGGCCTTCGGCAACGACCGGCGGACCGAGATCGTCGCCGACGTCACCGAGATCGACGTCGAGGACCTCATCGTCGAAGAGGAGATGGTGATCACCGTCTCCCGCGGCGGCTACATCAAGCGCTCGCCCCTCTCGCTCTACCGCGCGCAGCGGCGCGGCGGAAAGGGCCGCGTCGGCGCGACGACGAAGGAAGAAGACGTCGTCGAGCACCTGTTCGTCGCCTCGACGCACGCCTACATCCTCGCGTTCACGTCGAAGGGTCGCATGCACTGGATCAAGGTCTACGACCTCCCGCAGCTCGGCCCGGCGACGCGGGGCAAGGCGATCGTGAACCTCCTGCAGCTCTCTCCCGACGAGAAGCTGGTCGCCCTGGCGGCGACCAAGGACTTCCCGGAAGACCGGTACCTCGTCTTCGCGACGAAGGAGGGCCTCGTCAAGAAGACCCCGCTGTCGGCGTACGGCAACGTCCGGAGCGGCGGGATCAACGCGATCAACCTCGAGGACGACGACGAGCTGCTCTCGGTCCGGATCACCGACGGCACGCGCCAGATCTTCATCGGGACGCGGAGCGGGCTCGGAATCCGGTTCCCCGAGGCCGACGTCCGTTCGATGGGGCGCGTCGCGACGGGCGTGTACGGCATCCGGTTCAAGCGCGACGAGGACTGCGTCGTCGAGATGGAGGCCGTCGAGGAGAACGGGACGATCCTGACCGTGACGGAGAAGGGCTACGGCAAGAGGAGCCTCGCTTCGGAGTACCGGCTGCAGTCCCGCGCGGGATCCGGCGTCATCAACGTCCGCGTCACGGAGAAGAACGGCCCGGTCGTCGGCATCAAGTCGGTGACCGACGAGGACCAGGTCCTCCTCATCACCGAGAAGGGGATCCTGATCCGGCTGAAGGTCAAGGACGTCCGCGAGACCGGCCGCGCCGCGATGGGCGTTCGGCTGATCGACCTCGACGAGGGAGACCGCGTCGTGGCCGTGGCGAAGCTGGCCGAGCGGGAAGAGGGGGAGGATGAACTCACCCCTTCTAGCGGCGTGTTACCGGGAGCTACGCCCTTCCTCAAAGACGAGTAGGATACCAGGCGCGGACCCTACATCGAGCGATACGGGACGATCCCGTCCCGCCGCTGACCTCAACGTACGTCAGGGTACGCCTCCGCCAGCGGCGGGCGACGATCGCCCGTCTCGCTCGCGTCTGGCCGCGCCTCATCCCGCCCGCTGAAATCGACCCGACGCGCGCTCGATGGGGGTCTGATTCAAGCGTTTGCCCGTTCAAGTCGAACCGAACGGGCGACGAGGCTCTCGTCTCGCTTCGCCTCCTGGTCGTCCCTCGACCCTAGAAGCCTGTGGAATGAGACCCTATCGAGGTGCGGCCAGACGTGCGGGAAGACGCGCGCGGCCGCGGCTTCGCGTCCCGTATAACCGCGCGTATGGTCCGCGCCCGCTGACCACCCCGTTATAGGATTCTCAGGATGAGATTTTTCCTGGAGTCAGCCCGCCCCGACGAGGCCAAAAAGGTCAAGGAATGGGGCCTGCTCGACGGCGTCTCGGTCCCGCCCGCCGCGGTCGCGGCGGAGTCGCGCGACTACCGCCAGATCGTGCGCGAGATGTCGGCGATCACCGACGGTCCCGTCTTCGCCGAGGTCGAGTCGTCCGACGCGAAGGGGATGTACAAGGAGGGGCGGGAGTACCACAAGCTCGGCAAGGACGTCGTCGTGAAGCTGCCGATGACGCCCGACGGCATGCGGGTCGTGCGCCTCCTCGCCCAGGACCAGATCGCCGTCAACGTCTCGCTGTGCTTCTCCGCGGCCCAGGCGCTCATCGTCGGAAAAGCGGGCGCCGCGTACGTTTCTCCGTTCGTCGGGAGACTCGACGACATCGGCGCGATCGGGATGGACGTCATCGAGCAGATCATCCGGATCTACGACAACTACGGCTTCCAGACGCTCGTCGTCGTCGAGTCGGTACGCAACCCCGTGCACGTGCTCGATTCGGCGCTGATGGGCGCCGACGTCGCGACGCTTCCGTTTTCCATCATCGACCAGCTTTTCCGGCATCCGCTGACCGAGAACGGTCTCGCCCAGCTCGCCCGGGACTGGGAGCCGGCGTCCCGCAAGCACTCGTGAGGATCTCGGCGGATCGCGCGCTGTATCTCTCGAGGATCCTCCAGAAGAAGCTCTCGGGGGATCCGAAACTCCTCGTGCAAGTGGACGTCGAAACCCTCCGGCGAGCGCTCGCCCGCGAGGTGGCCGAGACCGCCAAGGAGCTGGAGCAGATCGAGGACGAGGTGCGCGGAAAACTCGAGAAACGAAAGGGCGCCACCCGCGACTTCGACCTGCTGTATGCGCGGGACCTCGAAGACGCGCTCAGAAAGCACGGAGCCTAAAGGAGATCGGCGCGTCGCTTGACATCCGGCGGCACCTCGCTTAAATTGGCTCGCCAATGAGCCAATTGGTTCACGACCTCTACACGCCGATCCAGTCTGAGGATTCCCGCCCTCTCGCCGAGCAGGTCGCCGATCAGATCCGCGCGCTGATCGAGCGAGGGACCCTGAGGGACGGCGATCGCCTTCCGGCGACCCGTGACCTCGCCGAGCGCCTCGGCGTGAACCGGGGCGTCCTCCTGAAAGCGATCCGGGCCCTCCAGGCGGAAGGGGCGCTCCTGGCGCGCGTCGGGAGCGGGATCACGATCGTCGCCGGAGACCGGCAACCTTCCGCCGGGTGGGACCCGCCTCTCTCTTCGGCGATCTCGCGGATCTCCGAGTCGGAGACGCCGCCCTCCGGAGAGCCGATCGTCGCGGACTTCTCGCGTCTCGCCCCCGACGACCGGTATTTTCCCTACGACCGTTTCGCCGAGCTCCTCGCCGAGACGGGGCGGCATCACCGCGAGCTCTGGCAGTACGCGGACCCCCACGGTCTCCCGGAGCTCCGGGCCGAGATCGCCCGGCGCCTGGCCGAGTCCGGCGCGCCGTGGGCGGAGGAGAACGTTCTCGTCACCTCCGGCGCCCAGCAGGGCCTCGATCTCCTCTTCAAGGCGCTCGTCGATCCCGGGGACCTCGTCGCGGTCGAGTCCCCGACCTACCCCGGAATCGTCCCGCTCCTGCGCTTCTACGGCGCGAGAGTCGCCGAGATCCCGGTCCACGGAGAGCGCCGCGATCTCACGGCGCTCTCCGGCCGGTCGGTGAAGCTCATCTACGTGATGCCGGAGCGGCACAACCCGACCGGCGTGACGATGGATGCGGAAGAACGCCGGCGGTTCCTCGACGCGGCGCGCGCCACGGGCGCCGTCGTCGTCGAGGACGGATACGACGCCCCGACGTCCGGGCTTCCTTCGCTCTCCGCCGCCGATCCCGAGCGCGTCGCGACCCTCGGTTCGTTCTCGAAGGAGCTCGTGCCGGGGTTCCGACTCGGCTGGATCGCCGCCGACCGGCGGATCGTCCGCGCGCTCGCGCTCGCCAAGCAGGCGACCGATCTGCAGACGCCGCTTCCGATCCAGGCCGCCGTCCGCGCGTTTCTCGCGGAAGGCGCCGACCGGGTCGTTCGGGCGCGCCGGGCGGAGCAGACCGAGGCGCGGCGCCGGGCGCTCGTCGCCTCGCTCGCCCGCGTCCTCCCGGAGATCCCGTATCTCGGCGGGACGCCCGGACAATCTCTCTTCTGGCTGAAGCTCCCGGCGGGGACGAGCGGCCGCGAGGTGGCGCGTCGGGCCCGCGCGAACGCGGTCGCGGTCTCGCCCGGCATCGATTTCGATCCGCTCGGCCGCGACGTCGCGGCCCTGCGGCTTTCGGTCTCCCGGGTTCCCGTGGAGGCCGTTCTCGAAGGAGTCGCGCGTCTGGCGCGCGCGTTGTGGCAACGGGAGTCCCGCCCGGCCGGGCCGGTGGCGATTCCGACGATCTGAAGGAGGGGACCGATGGAGCCGAGGGAAGATTTCCGACTCAAGGTGGGACTCGCGGAGATGCTGAAGGGCGGCGTCATCATGGACGTCGTCAACGCGGAGCAGGCGCGGATCGCGGAGGACGCCGGGGCGGTCGCCGTCATGGCGCTCGAGCGGGTGCCGGCCGACATCCGGAAGGAAGGGGGGGTCGCGCGGATGTCGCCCGTGTCGAAGGTCCGCGAGATCCAGCAGGCGGTCTCGATTCCGGTCATGGCGAAATGCCGCATCGGCCACATCGCCGAGGCGCGGATCCTCGAAGCCCTGAAGGTCGACTTCATCGACGAGTCCGAGGTGCTCACGCCCGCCGACGAAGAAAACCACGTCTACAAGCACGATTTCCGCGTGCCCTTCGTCTGCGGCTGCCGGAATCTCGGAGAGGCGCTCCGGCGGATCGGCGAGGGCGCGGCGATGATCCGTACCAAGGGGGAGGCGGGAACGGGCGACATCGTGCACGCCGTCAAGCACCTCCGGCAGGTCAATCGCGACATGAAGATGCTCACGACGCTGACGCGCGACGAGCTGATGTCGGAAGCCAAGCGGCTCGGCGCGCCGTTCGAGCTCGTCGTCGAGGTCGCCGAAAAGGGAAAGCTCCCCGTGCCGAACTTCGCCGCGGGGGGGATCGCGACTCCCGCCGACGCCGCGCTCTGCATGATGCTCGGCGCCGAGGCGGTGTTCGTCGGCTCGGGAATCTTCAAGTCGTCGGACCCCGCGGTCCGCGCCGCGGCGATCGTCAAGGCGACGACCCACTGGAAAGACGCGGGCGCGCTGATCGACGCCTCCGCGGAGCTCGGGGAGGCGATGAAGGGAATGGACGCGGCGTCGCTTCCGGAGTCGGAACGGCTTCAGACGCGGGGATGGTGACACCTCGAGTTCCGGCCCGCTCGCGCGATCGGGAGGGGGAGAGTCAGGAAGGTTCGTCCTCGGCGGGAACGCCCGCTTCGCGCGGCGAGGGTCGGCCGAAGGACGGCGGAAACGGCGCGAAGAGACCCGTGGGGGTGCTCGCCATCCAGGGGGACTTCGCGCGTCACCGGGAAGCGCTGACGCGGGCGGGGATCGAGAGCCGCGAAATCCGGCGGCCGGAAGAGCTCGCGTCGGTCTCCGGTCTCGTTCTCCCGGGCGGGGAATCGACGACGTATCTGAAGTTCTTCGAGCGGGAGCCCGGCTGGCGGGAGGCGCTCACGGGCTTCGCCGAGAGCGGGCGCCCCGTCCTCGCGACGTGCGCGGGGTTGATCCTGCTCGCGTCCCGCGTGGACAACCCTCCCCAGCCGTCGCTCGGCGTGCTCGACGTCGACGTCGTCCGGAACGCCTACGGGCGGCAGCTCGACTCCTTCATCGGCAGCGCGTCGGGGGGAGAGGGGGAGCCGATCGAGGCGGTCTTCATCCGCGCCCCGAAGATCGCGCGCGTCGGCCCGGGCGTCGAGGTCCTCGCGCGCGAACGGGAGGATCCCGTTCTCGTCCGCGGAAAAAACGTCTACGGCGCCACGTTTCATCCCGAGCTCTCCGCCGATCCTTCTCTCCACCGGCGGATCTTCGGCGAGTGAACGCCGACGAGATCCTCGAGGCGCTCGCTCTCGAGAGACGCCGGCCCGATCTCGCGTCTCTTCGCGACCTCTTCGACGCCTTCAACCGCGCGGTGCCTTTCGAATCCGCCTCCAAGATCGCGCGGGACGCCGAGGTGCCGTCCATCGCGGACAAGCTCCGCGTCACCGAACTCTTCTGGTCGGATCACCTGGAGCTCGGGACGGGGGGGACGTGCTTCGCCCGCGTGGCGGCGTTCGCGGCGCTCGCGGAAGCGCTCGGTTTCCGGCCGGCGAAGATCCTCGGGGGAATCATGGGGCCGCGAAACCACGCGTCCGTCCTCTTCGACATCGACGGACGCACGTGGCTCGCCGATCCGGGTTATCCGCTTCCCTCGCTTCTTCCTCTCGAGAGCGCGTCGCTGGACACGCCCGTCGGATCGCTCGAATTCGCCGTGTCCGGGAAGGCGGCCGTCCTCCGCTTCGTGTCCGGGCCCGAGTACGGCCGCGTGATCGATTTCGCCTTCGATCCGGTTTCCGAGGAGGAGTTTCGCGCGGCGTGGGAGAAGACGTTCGTCCGCACGTCGCTCTTCCTCCGCGAGGTCGTCGTCCGGAAACCGGACGGTCACCGCGTGCTGCGGTTCTTCCGCGGCGCGGTGGACGTGTCCGACGCCCATTCGCGGACGCGCCTTCCTCTCCTGGGCGGACGCGCGGCGAAGCTTTCGTCTCTCTTCGGGATCGATGCCGGCCTCCTCGCCCGCGCGCTTTCGATCACCGGCGATCGCGCTCCGGAGCGCACGACCGCCCGGGTCGAAGCCTACGCGGAGGGACCGGAGTCCGAAGCCCGATTCCGGGCTCTCTCGACTCCCGGCGGATACCGGCGTTTCCTCGCCGGACTGGGAAGCGTGGAGATCGAGGGAGCAGAGGAAGGGCGCTGGCGCGCCGTGGTGCGGCCCGAATCGGGAGAGACGGTCGCCGAGGACGTCGAAGCGAGCGGAGATCTCCTCCGGATTCGCCGCGCGGGCGGTCTCGCCGAGTCGGGGTTCGAGCTCGACCGGTCGGCGGGCGAACCGCGACTCGTGCGGTTCGCGGAGCTTCCGGACGCGCGCGAAGAGTTCCTGAGGGTGGACGCGGGGAGGGGACGGATCGCGGGGATGCTCGCGATGGATCTCCTGGCGCTCAGCCGCCTGTAGCCGGCGCGGACCGTCCATCGAGCGATACGGGACGATCCCGTCCCGCCGTGCCTCAACGTCATCGGGTTCGAGGAAAACCGCGGCCGTGTCCACTCACCTCAGTGCGCCCGCACCCCGTGAGCGTCTCACTCGCTCCGCCCGGTCAGAACCGCAGCACTTGTCCCTGTCTGACGAACCGCAGCCGCGGGTTCTTGAGCGCCCGGACCTCGCGGCGGATCGCGGCGGCCGAGGGCGGTTTCATGTGGTAGAGGTAGACGGGCACGTTTCCTCCGCACTTGGCGATCTCGGCCTCGAGCAGGCGCGGGATCAGGTGCTTCGAGGCGAGGGCGACCGCCTCCTGGCCGTTCGAAAACGACACCTCGAGAAAGATCGCCTTCAGGTTCTTCGCCGATTCGGCGAGCTTCCACAGGGCCCGCGTGGGTCCCGTATCCCCCGAAAAGAGCACCGACGCCGACTTCGAGGAAACGAGATACCCGAACGTCGGCACGATGTGGCTGACCGCGACGGGCCGGAAGGAAAGGCCGGCCGCCCGGTAGGCGCCTCCGCCGGGGATCGGGTGGAAGCGGACGGTCGCGCGGCGGCGCGACGGGAGACGCGTGAAATCGGGCCAGAGCGCGTCGTTGAAGAGATGGCGGCGGAGCGCCGACAACACCGGCGCCGGCGCGGCGATCTCGATCGGCGTGCGCCGTCCGAAGACGTTCTCGAAGAAGAAGGGGAGGGTCGCGACGTGGTCGAAATGGGCGTGCGTCACGACGACCCGGTCGATCCGGCGCTGCTCGGCGATCGCGAGCACCGGAGTGAGCGCGCCGGCGTCGAGCGCGGTCGTGTCGTTGAGGAGGAACGTCGTCATCCGGCAGCCGGGGGCGGAGCCGCCGTAGGGTCCGACGACACGGATCCGCAGACCGCCCTTCGCTTTTCCCCGACTGATCAAGCGCGCGAAATTGTATCGCGGATCAGAACTCGGTCCCGATGTAGAACGACGTCTTCAATCCGGACAGGGTCTTGCGGAAGTCCCACTGCTTGGCGAAATCCCAGTGGAGCTCGACGCCGAGGAGGTTCAGCGAGAACCCCCATCCGTAATCCGCCTTGCCGTTGATGAGCTCGTACGGCTGGTACGTCTGCACTCCCTTCTGGTTGATCGGGTCGAAGTACTCGATGCTGTGGTTCGACCCGTTCCAGAACCGCCAGGTCGCCGGATGGCCGAAATCCAGGTGCGCGGCGCCGACGTCGACGAAGAATTTTCCGCGGATGTTCGAGAGGCCGAAGCCGCCGAAAAGGACGATCTGGTCGACGAGGGGGAACCGGTACTCGAGGTTGCCGAACGCGACCTGGGTGCCGATCTCGGAGCGGAAGTCGTACCCGCGCACCGTGTCGACGCCTCCGAAATAGGAGATGTCGGGCAGGGTTCCCGAGGAGTGGACCCCGAACGCCCGCATCGCCAGGACGGATCTCTTCGTGATGCGGAAATACTGGCGGAGGTCCACCGAGAGCGACTGGGTGAGCGTGCCGCCCCGCTTGACCACGATCGGGCCCTCGAAGTCCTGGCCCACGACGTCCGTTCCCGACTTGAAGTCCGGCGTGTAGGAGAACGACACCGCGTACCGGTGGCCCGCGAGAGGCCCCACCGCGCTGTAGAGCGACGTGTCGCCGGTGAACGTCACCGAACCGGTCGGGTTGTTGTCCTTCTGGGTCGAGATGAGGATCGCCTGCGTGAGATCGTTGTTGGTCGCCGCGACCGGGAAGTCGATCTCGCGCGACACGTAGCCGAGGCTTCCGTCGAACCGATGGTAGCGGTCGAGCGGATACGCCCAGAGACCGAGTCCCCCCGTTTCCCGGTAGAACTGCCGGTCCCGGCTGATGAACCCGGTCGCCGGATTCGTCGAGGCGGCGATGAAATACTGGCGGTCGTCGTAGAGCATTCCGCCGAGCTGCAGCCGGTGCTTGAGGTTGTAGTAGACGAGGTGGATGTCGGTGTACGACGAGATCGACTGAAGATTGATCAGCGCCCGCCGGTCTCCCAGGTTGTCCGAAAAGATCAGGCTGGTGTCCGAGAAGAGCGTCCCGTCGCTGTTGACTCCGGCCGCGATCTGGGCGTTGTCGATGTAGAGCTTGTGCGAGGGCTTCGGCTGGAATTTCTCCGGGTCGAGCGAGACCTCGATCGCGGGCGTGTAATGGGACGCCGAATGCGCGTCGACGCGGACGGGGGGAGGATTCAGCGCCGCCAGGCGCGCGTCGGTCTTCTGCACGTCCGTCTCGTAGAGGCCGTATCGCTGCCGGTAATACGAGCAGTAGCTGAGCTTGGCGATCCCGTCCGCTCCGACGAAGACGGTGGGCTGGTACGCGCCGCCGACCACATTCGTGTGTTTCCACGTCTCCCCGGTCGAGAGGTCCACCGAGAAGATGTTGTAGACGCCGGCGTCGCGGTCGGACGTGAAGAAGAGGCGGCCTCCGTCGGGCGACACGAACGCGTCCTCGTCGTTCCAGTCGCCGAAGGTGACCTGTTCCTTCACGGAGGGATTCGTGGGGTCGACCCGGAAGATCTTCGCGAACGACCCGGAAGTGGAGGAGTAGTAGATCCACTTTCCGTCGGGCGACCACGTCGGGGCGGCGTCGTAGGCCGCGTCCTTGGTGACGTTCGTGACGCTGCGGGAAGCGACGTCGTACGACCAGATGTCGAAGCTCCCCTGGGAAATGCCGGAGAAAACGACCTTCTTTCCGTCGGGGGAGTAGCTCGGCGCGACCTCCTGGTCGATCCCCGGGAACGGCACCTCCTCGACGAGCTTGCCCGAGAGTACGTTCCAGATCGCGAGATCGCGCCCGCGTTCGCGCCGGACGAAGGCGGCGACGACGTTGCCGTCGGGCGATACCGCGACGGTCCGGCCCGGCACGTCGAGGCTGATCGTCACGGCCTGGGCGATCAGGTACTCGTACCGGGTCGTGTATCCCTTCGAGATGTTCCGGAAGAGCTTCCGGTCCTTCGTCGAGTAGATGACGACGTCGGGGCTCGCGTTCAGGGTCGGCACCGAGAGGTCGTAGGTCGAGACCGCCGCGATGAGGTCGCCCGACGGGAACGCGACGGGGGAGACGTCCCAGGAATACGCGTTCTGGTTCACCTTGATGTGGAACGGCTCGCCGAAATCGACGGGCTCCCCCTTGGTGGCCATCACCGGCATGTAGCGCTGGCGGAGGTAGCGCCGGAACCGGATGTCGAAATCCTCCGGCGTGAGGTCGAACGCCCTCTTGATCACCCGCTGGACGCCCCCGCCGAGGCTCGTCCGCCACTCGTAGACGAAGTCGCGGACGGCGTCCTTCCCCCACTCGTGCTCGATGAAGTCGAAGACCGCGTGCCCGAACCGGTAGGCGAAGTAGGGATTGATGTCCCCGCCCCGCGCGATCTCCGGAACGTGGTCGGTGATCACGGCGTCCCGCAGGTACATCCGGGAGCGGTTCGTCTCGTCATGGCCGTAGTACGAGGCGAGCCCCTCCATGAACCATTGCGGGATGTTCGACGTCACCGCGCGCAGGAAATTGCCCTGGAAGAGGAGCTCGAATTCGAAGATGTGCGTGAGCTCGTGCTGGATGACGGTCTGCAGATACGCGTCGGGCATGTCGACCGGGAGGACCATCCGGTCCCGGGAGGGGAGCGCGAACGCCCCGGTTCCCTCGTCGATGAAGTCGAGCTCGGTGTTCGTCTGCTCGAATTCCGAGTGGCTCGAATAGAAGATGAGCGGAATCGGATGGGGGATCTGGTAATTGAGCGAACGGGAGAGCTCGTCGTAGGCGCTTTCGGCGAACGACGCGACCTTCTCGAGGGATCCCTTCTCCTTCGAGTAGAAGTAGATCTGGAAGTGCGTCGACCGGTAGATCTGCCAGTCGAACTGGTCGTAGGCGATCTTGTTCTGGCCGAACTGCGCCCCGGCGGGGGCCGCCGCCGCCGCGACCACGGCCGCCATCACGACTCGCCGCAAGAGCTTTTTCATCGCCTCACCGCGTGAAGAGGTAGCGTTCGACCGCGCGCTCGCGCGGCACGAACATGTTCAGGATCTGATCCTCGAGAGAGAAGAGGTTCTGGAAGAGGCCGAGCATCTCGTCGGTGCGCCGGCGGTTCCGCTCGCGGAAGTCCTTGAACTCGTCCTGGAGGAGCTTGTCGCCGGTCTTCCCGTCGAAGACCAGGAAGACGATGTCGAAGAGGAAACCGGTGCGCTCGACGTAGATCTGGCGGAAGGAGGTCTGGCCGGTGACCGGCGAGACGTACTCCTCCGTCTTGTAGCCCGCCGAATCCTCGACCTTGAACTCGAGCGATCCCGAAACCACGACGTCGGCGCCGTTCTTCTGCCCGACCGAGCGCCAGAAGTCGGTCGCGCGGGAGAGCGCGACGAGCTCGCGCGAGGGGAGAGTCACCTCCGTGCCCAGGTCGATGACCTGGAGCTTCGTCTTCTTCTGCAGCCGCTGGATCAGGTAGCGGTGGAACTCCGCCTGGAGATCGATCGTCGCGAGGTCCGCCTTGTCCTTGGGCTTGTCGGCCGACGCGACGATCAGGAAGGGCGCGATCGCGACCCGCTCGTTCCCCTTGAGCGGAATGCGGGGCTTGAGCGGCAGCTTCATCTTGACCTGGTGCACGCCGGTGCAGGCGGCCGCCAGCACCGTCGCGACCGCAGCGAGGCCGAGGAGTCTCCGCCTACGGAGCAGAGCTCACCTTTCCGACTTTCTTCGTGTAGGCCGTGTAGAACTCGGCGAAGCGCGTGTAGTTCTGACGGATGTTCTTGTCGGCGGAGTCGAGCGAGACCGCCTTCTTGTATTCCTCGAACGCCGCCGGGAAGTCGCCGTTGGCCTCGAAGGCGACGGCGAGGTCGTTGTGGGCGCGCGCGTTGTTCGGTTGGGCCGCGATGGCGAGCTGGAACCGGAACCGCGCTTCCTGCCAGTAGCCGAGGCGCGCCATCCGGGCCCCGTACTGGAGCTCCTTCTCCGGGCTCGGCTCCTTCGTGCGCCCCGTCGCGCACCCGCCGAGGAGCAGAGCGCCGGCCAGCCACAACCCGGTCGCAAGCCTCGATCCGCGGGTCACTCGCCTTCCTCCAACCGCGCCGTATTCTATCCGTCTCCCGCGGCGGGCCGGGATTCTTTTTAGAATGCGGCGATGCCCGTCACGGAAGTCGCTCGTCTCGCGCTCGCCTGGTCGAGGATTCCCGGAGTCTCTCTTCGCCGATTCTGGAAGGCGTGCGAGGCCGCGGGAGGCTGGCGGGAGATCGTCGGGAGCGAACCGTCCCGGTGGGCGGGCGTTGTCCGGTCGGAAACGGCCGCGCGCATGCTCGCCCGTCCTTTCGACGTCGACGTCTCTTCCGAGATCGCGGCCACGGAACGGTCGGGGACCCGGCTGCTCACCGCCCTGGAAGGACCGTATCCGCCGCTCCTCCGCGAGATCCCGGACGCCCCGCTCGTCCTCTGGTCCTCCGGCGACGTCGAGCGGCTCTCTCTGCCCGCGGTCGCCGTCGTCGGCGCCCGCGCCGCGACGCGCTACGGCCGGGAGGTCGCCGCGCAGATCGCGGGAGACCTGTCGCTCGCGGGCGTGAGCGTGGTCTCCGGCATGGCGCGCGGGATCGATACGGCCGCGCATGCGGCGGCTCTCGGGAATCCCGGAGGCACGATCGCCGTTCTGGGGTCCGGGATCGACGTTCCGTATCCGAAGGAGAACGCGGAGCTCTGGAAGAGGATCGGCGCCGGCGGCCTCCTCCTTTCGGAACATCCGCCCGGAACGCGGCCTCTCCCCGCGTTCTTTCCGGTTCGGAACCGGATCATCGCGGGAATGTCCTCGGGAACGGTCGTCGTCGAAGCGGCGCGGCGGAGCGGGTCGCTCATCACCGCGCGGCTCGCCAACGACTTCGGCCGCGACGTCTTCGCGGTACCGGGGTCGATCCGGTCGGAGTCGTCCGACGGATGTCATGCGCTTCTGCGGGAAGGCGCGATCCTCTGCCGCGGAGCGGGCGACGTGCTGACCGAGCTCTTCCCCTCGGTGGGAACGCCCGCCGCCGACGGAAGCCCGGCGCCCGGTCTCGAAGGGGACGCCGCCCGGATCGTCGCCGCGATGGCCGGGGAGGAAGCGTGGGACGCCGACGACCTCTCGGAGGCGACGAAGATCCCGACGTCGTCGCTCCTGGCGATCCTCTTCGACCTCGAAGCGAGAGGCGTCCTCCGCTGCCTCCCGGGCGGTCTGTACGCCGTCGCGGGACGCGGGAGGGCTTGACAGGCACCGTATGATCCGCCTTTCACGCCGCGCGCTCCGTCGACCCGGACCGCGCCGCCGTTCGGGAAGGAATGCACGAAATTGGTTAAGTCCCTCGTCATCGTCGAATCGCCCGCCAAGGCGCGGACGCTCGAGAAGTTCCTCGGAAAGGACTTCAAGGTCCTCGCCTCGTACGGCCACGTCCGGGACCTCCCCCGCAAGGGGCTGGGCGTCGATCGGGAGCACGGGTACAAGCCGACCTACGAAGTCCTCAAGGGAAAGGAAAAGACGCTCGGCGACCTGAAGAGGGCGGCGAAGGCGTCCGACCGGGTGTATCTGGCGGCCGACCCGGATCGGGAGGGAGAGGCGATCTCCTGGCACCTCCTCCAGGAGTTGAAGCCCGGCAGCGGCAAGACCGAGTTCAAGCGCGCCCGCTTCAACGAGATCACGAAGAAGGCGGTTCAGGCGGCCGTCGAGAACGCGGGCGCGATCGACGAGAACCGCGTCGGCGCTCAGCAGGCCCGGCGCATCATCGACCGCCTCGTCGGGTACGAAGTCTCCGATCTCCTCTGGAAGAAGATCTGGCGCGGCCTTTCCGCCGGACGCGTGCAGACGGTCGCGCTGAGGATCATCTGCGAGCGCGAGAAGGAGATCGAGGCCTTCGTCCCCGTCGAGTACTGGAGCCTCGACGCGCGGCTCGCCGCCGCGGCGCCCCCGGAGTTCTCGGCACGCCTGTTTTCGTGGGACGGCGAGAA
>DASTIQ010000274.1 GCA_035717485.1 Thermoanaerobaculia bacterium
GTGGTCGCGGAAGAAGAGGATCGTCGCCGGGTCCGCGACCTTCGCGTTCTCGCCGAGGTTCGCCTCGAAGAAGGACGCGGCCATCGGCGTGACGTATTCGTGCGAGAAGCGGAAATCCGTCCGCACGAAGCCCGCGTCGCCGGGGCGGACCGACGGGACCCCGAGGCGTCCCGTCGCGGCGTCGGCGACGAAGTGACGCGCGAGGATCTTCTCGGCGAGCGTCATCGGGCCGGGAGAGCTCGACGGCACGGGCGGAGTGACTTCTCCCGCGAGGCGGGCCACGTTGTAGGGGAACAGCCCGCCGCGCTCGACGATCTCCCGCGTGATGGCGTCCGCGCCCTTCGAGAACTCCGAGAGCGGGATCTCCTCCCCCCGCCGGATGCGCTCGATCAGGCCGAAATCGGTCGACGTCAGGACGCCGAGGTTCTGGCAGTTCTGGCGGTAGATCCGCTCGATGTTCTCCGCCACGACGAGCCGGATCCCGGCGCAGCGCTCGGCGTACGGCGACTGTTCGCGCGACGAGCCCTTTCCGCGGCGCTTGCCCGAAACACAGACCGAGAACCCGCCGGCGCGGACGTTTCCCTTCTCGACCGGTTTTTCGCCGCGGCAGGTGAGCCCGACGTAGGGGTACTCGCCGAGCCGCTCGTCGAAGTAGTAGCAGGTCCATCCGGGGGTGATCTCGTCGGTCGAAATGTCGTCGCGGAGGGGGATCGACGGATTCCACTCGAGGTCCTCGCCGGCGAGCTGGCGCCGGACGAGCTCGGGGTCTTCGGTCAGGAACAGGATGCGTCCGGGGAACCGGACCGTGCGCTCCGACATCGATGTCCTCCCGGCTCGATTCTATCGCTCGCCCGATCTCGGACGCCGACCGTCGGGGGCGCCGGCGCTATAGTGAAGGCGTGCGTCCCGAGATCCTCCTCCTGCTCGCGGCGACGCGCTCTCCGGGCGCCCCGGCGCACCCCGCGGCTCCCGGGGCCGTCGTCGCCATCGGCGAGAGCGGCCGGCGCTATCGCGGCGAGCCGATCTCGCTCGACCTCAAGGACGCGGATCTCGTCGACGTCTGCCTCTCGTTCTCGAAGATCGCGAAGACGAACGTCGTGGTCGATCCCGGGGTGAAGGGGATCGTGACCGTGCGCCTGAAGGCCGTCCCGTGGGACCAGGCGCTCGACCTCATCCTCAGGATGAACGGGCTCGCGATGGCGCGCGAGGGGAGAATTCTCAGGATCGGCAGACCGGAGGCGCTCGCCCGCTGATCGTCGGCCGGCCTCCCTTCGCCGCTCCCCGGCGCGGCGCCCCTTCCCGTTGGCGGTCGCCCGCCTGTTAAGCTCCCGCGGCATGTGGCACCTCGCCACCCCGTGGCTCGAGATCGTCGCCCGATGCGCGATCGTGTACGCGGCCGTCCTCGTCGGTCTGCGTCTCTCCGGCAAGCGAGAGATCGGCCAGATGACGCCCTTCGATCTCGTGCTCGTCCTGTTGATCGCCAACGCCGTCCAGAACGCGATGATCGGCAACGACAACTCGCTCTCCGGTGGTCTCGTGGCCGCGACGGCCCTGATCGCGCTCAATTTCTCGGTGGGCCGCGCCGCGCGGCGGTGGCTGGGTTTCGGCCGCCTGATCAAGGGTCACGCGGCCGTGCTCGTCAACCGCGGCATCGTCATCGAAGAGCATCTCCGCCAGGAAGGAATCGCCCGCGACGAGCTCATGGCGGCGCTCCGCGAGCACGGGGTGGGATCGCTCGACGACGTCCGGCTCGCGGTCCTCGAGGTCGACGGATCGATCTCGGTCCTGAAAGACGACGACCTCAAGCCGGCCCACGGAAAGGCGCACCGGCGGTTCCGCTACCTGAAGAGATAGCCTCCGGGGCGGTCCGTCCGAGTCCGCGGATTGACAGCCCGCCGCCGTTCCGCGATGATCCGCCGCGTGACGAACCTGACCTTCCTCGCCGCCGCTCCAGCCGGCTCGCAACCGAACGCGATCATCTCGTTCCTCCCGATGATCCTGATCTTCGGGATCTTCTATTTCATCCTGATCGCGCCCATGCGCAAGCGCCAGAAGAAGACGCAGGCGATGCTCGCCCAGCTGAAGAAGGGCGACGCGGTGATCACCAACGGCGGGATCTACGGCCGCATCTCGGCGATCGACGACTCGACGAACACGGTGATCCTCCAGATCGCCGACCAGGTCAAGATCAAGATCGCGCGGAGCGCGCTCGCGGGACTTCAGGGAACGCCCGTCGAAACCACCCTCGAACCGAAGTAGAGCGCGCGGCGATCCGTCGCGGCCCGCCCCGCCGCCGATCTCTTTTTTTTCTTTGATTTTTTCCGGCGATCGGCGCACACTGCGCGCAATGGCGCCGGCGGATTCCGCCGTTCACCCGAGACCGACCGGACGACCCGAGGCGTGGCATCGGCTCGGCGCGGGAGGCTTCCTCCGCGACGTCGTTCTCGGCTCCTCCGACGGGCTCGTCGCGGTGCTGGCGTTCGTCGCGGGCGTGTCCGCCACGCTCGGCGCGCGCCGCACGATCCTCCTGGCCGGACTCGCCGAGATGTTCGCGGGCGCCGCGTCGATGGGCCTCGGCGCCTACCTCGGGTCGAAATCGGAGCGGGAGTTCTACCGGCACGAGCTCGCGCGCGAGAAGCGCGAGATCGTCGAGATGCCGCACGAAGAGCGCGACGAGATCCGCGAGATCTATCGCAAGAAGGGGTTCGAAGGAGAGGACCTCGAGATGGTCGTCGACCGGATCACTTCCGACAAGGACCGCTGGCTGAAGGTGATGATGCACGAGGAGCTCGGATTCGCGAAGGGAGCGCAGGTGTCGCCGCTCCGGAGCGGGCTCGCGATGTCCCTCGCCTACATCGTGGGAGCGGCCGTCCCGATCCTCCCCTATGCGGTGATCGCCGGGCGCGCCGCCTTTCCCGTTTCCGTCGTCGCGACGCTCGGCGTGCTGTTTGCAGTCGGGGCATCGAAGGCGCGGCTCACGCAGCGCGCCTGGTGGAAGACCGGGATCGAGATGTCGATCGCCGGGGGCATCGGGACCGTGGTGTGTTACCTGATCGCGACGGCAATCGCGAAGCTCTGAGTCGCGTTCGGGCGTAGGAGGGGCATCGATGGACGACATCTTCTCCGCGATCTGCCGTGAGGCGCTCGAGTCGCGACAGCGCGACGTCTCGTCCTTCGCCGACGCGGGCCTGCGGACGATCTCCGAGCGCTTCCAGCGGCGGATCCTGAAGCTCGACGACGGCTATTACATGCTCGGACTGGGACCCTACAACGCGGGTCTCGTGAAGCTCGACTTCGACGAGCTGCTGCTCGGCCGGGAGGTCCCGGAGTTCATCGGCGTCGGAATGCCGGTCGGCGGCTTCCGGATCTCGGCCCCCGAGGCTTTCCTGAACGTCGAGGTCTCGCGCGTGCACGCGAAGATCTGCCGCCGGGGCACGCGGCAGGAGCCGACGTACGCGATCGTCGACATGCGCTCGACGTGCGGCACGTACGTCAACGGCGACGAGATCCCGAAGCCGGACATCGAAGGCGCGACGGAGAACGACTGCGCGAGGCCGCTCCGATCGGGAGACTTCTTTTCGCTGGGTCCTTCCGCGGTCAACCTGTTCCTCTTCTTCCAGAAAGGCTGAGCCCCGGCGTCACAGGGGGCCGCCCTGCGGGTCGTCGCGGGCGCGCCCGCCTTTCCCAGAGCCGGACCGCGCCCATGCGCCGTCGACGAGACGAGAAGGCCGCCCGAGGCCGGCGCCCGCGCGCGAGGGGATTCCGGAGAATCGTTTGACTCGCGCCGGTTGCCTCGTTAGACTCCGTCGGTTTCGACAACGACTCGGAGGTTTCCAACGTGTCTCACCAAAAAGTCTGGACGCGGGTCGCGCTGATCCTGGTCGTCCTCGTCGCTTCGGTGGCCGCCTACGTCGCCAACGGCGTTTCCCGGGTGAAGACGGACGTCACCGGCGAGACGACTCCGGGCGTGAAGGATTACCTGAAGAACGGAATCCGGCTCGGCCTCGATCTCAAGGGAGGCATCCACCTCGTCCTGCAGGTGCAGACGGAGGACGCGTTCAAGATCGAGGCGGACGAGGCGATCGCGCACCTGAACGAACAGAACCGCGAGCAGACGCTGAAGCTCGGGGCGGTCACCCGCACCGGCCCGGCGACGTTCACGGCCGTCGTCAACGCCGACACCGACACCGACAAGCTCCAGGATGCCGTCAAGCGCTTCCTCCCCGCGTGGCAGTACTCGCGGCAGGGGACGACGTGGGCCTTCGCGCTCTCGGCGCCGGCGCGCAAGAACATCGGCGAAGAGGCGGTGCAGCAGGCGGTCGAGACGATCCGAAACCGGATCGACCAGTTCGGCGTCTCCGAGCCCGTGATCGCGCGCGAAGGAGAGAACCGCATCGTCGTGCAGCTCCCCGGCGTCGACGATCCCCGCCGCGTGAAGGACATCATCAAGTCGACGGCGTTTCTCGAGCTCAAGCTCGTCGTCGCCGGCCCTTCCTCCGATCGCGCCGCCCTGCTCGCGCCGACCGGAGGCCAGGTGCCCCCGGACGCGGAGATCGTCGAGGGGAACTCGACGGACCAGGATCCCACCTCGCCGAAGGTCTTCTACCTCCTCCAGAAGGTGGCGGCCGTCACGGGGCGCGACATCAAGAACGCGCGCCCCTCGCAGGACCAGAACAACCGGCCCGCGGTCTCCTTCTCGCTCAAGGCGGAAGGAGCGACGAAGTTCGACAAGGTGACCGGTGCGAACATCGGCAAGCAGCTCGCGATCGTGCTCGACAACCGCATCCAGTCGGCCCCGAGGATCGACGGGCGGATCAGCGACTCCGGGATCATCACCGGCAGCTTCACTCCGGAGCGGGCGAACGACCTGGCGCTCATCCTCCGTTCGGGCGCGCTCCCCGCGGGTCTCGTGTACCTCGAGGAGCGGACGGTCGGCCCGTCCCTCGGGCTCGACTCGATCAAGAAGGGGGTCACCGCGGCGCTCCTCGGCGCGCTCCTCGTGTTCGTCACGATGGTCGTCTACTACCGGCGCTCCGGGTTCAACGCGGTGCTCGCGCTGATCCTGAACGCGATCATTCTCCTCGGGGTCCTCGCGCAATTCGGCGCGACGCTCACCCTTCCCGGGATCGCCGGATTCATCCTGACGATCGGCATGGCGGTCGACTCGAACGTGCTGATCTTCGAACGGATCCGCGAGGAGCTTCGCGAAGGCAAGACGCCGAAGACGGCGATCGACAACGGCTTTTCGAAGGCGTTCCTGACGATCGTCGACACGCACGTCACGACGGTCGTCTCGGCGCTCTTCCTCTTCCAGTTCGGCACGGGCCCCGTGAAGGGATTCGCGGTCACGCTGATCGTCGGCCTCGCGGCCTCGATGTTCACGGCCGTGTACGTGTCGAAGACGATCTTCATGCTCGAGTACGGCTCGCGCGAGCGCATCGAGAGCGTCTCGATCTAGCGGGCGACAGGACGGACGATGGAACTTTTCAGAGACACGCACATCGATTTCCTCCGCGTCAAGTGGATCTGCATCGGCATTTCCTGGGCGCTGATCGTCGCCGGGTTCATCTCGATCGCGGCGCACGGCGGGCTGCGATTCGGCATCGACTTCTCCGGCGGGACGCAGATCGTCCTGAAGTTCGCGAATCGACCCGATCCGGGGAAGATCGAGTCGATCCTGAAGCCGCTGAACCTCGGCCTGGAAGGCGTGCAGCGCTACGACACGCCCGAGAAGAACGAGGTGCTGATCAAGGTCAAGCAGCAGGCCCGCGAGGGCCGGGACATCACCCAGGAGGTCTTCTCCGCGCTGTCCGCCGCGATGGGCGGTCCGGCGGCGGGAGGGAAGATCGACGTCAACGTGAAGGGACACGACACGTTCGCGACGAGCCTCGCGGCGGTGGACCCCGACAACGTCAACGGCAGGCTCGGAACGGCGGCCGCCCAGCACTACGCGTCGATCGGCGACGCGATCGTCGCGTACCGGTCGCAGATCGGCCTCTTCCGCTCCGCGGCGGACATCGACCGGATCCCGAACGTCTCGCCCGAGGCGAAGAACTGGCTCAAGCAGAACTCGGTGATCGGACCCTTCACGGTGCTCTCGGCCGACAACGTCGGCCCCCAGGTCGGCCGCGACCTGCGCACGAAGGCGCTCTGGGCCGTGCTCCTCTCGACGGGGGCGATGCTCGTCTACATCTGGTTCCGGTTCGACGTGAAGTTCGGGGTCGGCGCGATCGTCGCGATCATCCACGACACGCTGATCACGATCGGGCTCCTCTCGCTCTTCAACCGGGAGATCACGCTCGTGGTCGTCGCCGCGCTCCTGACGCTCGTCGGCTATTCGATGAACGACACGGTCGTGGTGTACGACCGGATCCGCGAGAACATGAAGAACAACCGGCGCGATCCGCTGCCGAAGATCATCAACGATTCGATCAACCAGACGCTGTCGCGGACCGTCATGAGCTCGGGCCTGACGTTCCTCGTCGTGGTCGCTCTCTTCTTCCTCGGCGGCGAGGTCCTGAACACGTTCGCGCTGACGCTCGTCATCGGCATCATCGTCGGCACCTACTCGTCGATCTACGTCGCGGCGCCGATCGTCGTCATCTGGAACGAGATCCAGGGAAGGCGCCGCCCGGCGGCGGCGGTCGCGAAGGCGCCCGCTCCGGCCGCCAAGGGCGCCGGCGCGCCGCGCGCCGCGGGCAATCGGAAGTCGGGCAAGAGATAAGCGCCTCGGCCGGGTGATGCGTTCCCTCCCGTTCCCGCGAGCGCGGGAATCCCGGCGGGAGGTTCCCGTTCCCCGTGCCTGAAGGCACTTCCCGCGACGTTCTCGTCGTCGGCGCGGGAGCGGCAGGCTTCGTCGCGGCGATCTTCGCGCGGCGGTCGGGTGCGTCGGTCTCCCTCCTCGAAGCGACGGGAAACCCCGGACAGAAGATCCTGATTTCCGGCGGCGCCCGCTGCAACGTGCTCCCGTCGCGATTCCAGCCGGAACGGTTCGTGTCCGAGACCCCGAAACTGGCGGCCCGGTTCCTCAAGGCGTGGCGACTCGAGGCGGTTCGCGCGTTCTTCGAAGAGGATCTCCGGCTTCCCCTCGTGCTCGAGGAGGAATCGGGGAAGCTCTTTCCGGCGACGAACCGCGCGAGGGACGTGCGGGATGCTCTCCTCCGGGAGGCGGAGGCGGCGGGCGTGGAGGTCGTCCGGAACGCGCGGGTCGTGGACGTCGCGCGCTCTCCGCTGTCGGTCGCGCTCGCGGGGGGAGAGCGGCGCGCGGCGCCCGCGGTCGTGCTCGCGACGGGAGGCCTCTCGGTTCCGCGGACCGGCTCGGACGGCGGCGGCCTCGCGGCCGCCCGCCGGCTCGGACACCGGATCGTCGAGCCCTACCCGGCGCTGACGCCGCTCCGAACCGATCGCGCCGGGCACCGCGCGCTCGCGGGAGTCTCGCTGCCCGTTTCGATCCGCGCGGAAGGCGGGCGCTCCGCGCGGTTCGCCTCCTCCGGAGGATTTCTCTTCACGCACGCGGGGTACTCGGGGCCGGCGGTGCTCGACCTGTCGCATCACGTCGTCCGCGATCCCGAAACGCACCTTCGCGTCGCCTGGAGCTCGCTTTCCGTTCCGGAATGGGAAGAGCGGCTCCTCCGGGCGCGCGGAGCCGCGGCGGTCGACGGGGTCGTCGCGCGGGAAGTCCCGGCGAGGCTCGCCCGGACGCTCACGGCGGAGGCGGGGGTCGAGGCCGGCGAAACGGTCGCGCGTCTCCGCCGCGAGCCGCGCCTCCGGCTCATCGAGGCGCTGACCCGTTACCGGCTCCCGGTCTCCGGCCACGAAGGATTCGCCCGTGCCGAGGTGACCGGAGGCGGCGTGGCTCTCGACGAGGTGGACCCCGTCACGCTGGAGAGCCGCCGCGCGCCGGGGCTCTTCCTTTGCGGAGAGATCCTCGATGCGTTCGGCCCGATCGGGGGGCACAATTTCCTGTGGGCGTGGGTCACGGGACGCTCCGCCGGCCTGGCCGCGGGGAGTGCTGGCAGGCGCGGCGATGCATCGAGCCGGGCGGGCGCGTGAAGCCCGCCC
>DASTIQ010000275.1 GCA_035717485.1 Thermoanaerobaculia bacterium
GGCGCCCGACTCGCGACCGCGCCGTAGCGGCGCCCGACTCGTGACCGCGCCGTAGCGGCGCCCGACTCGCGACCGCGCCGTTCAGCGGCGCCCTCCGACTAGAGCTTCACCCCGAAAGCCAGTCCCTCGACCGTCGGCAGGAAGGTCGTCATGAACTCTTCCCCTCCCGCCAGCTCCCGGTTGAACCGGTCGAGCGCCTCGACGCTCTCGCGGCTCCAGCCTTCCTGGGGCCCGAACGCCGCGCGGAACACGTTGTCGGCGAGCAGCACGCCGCCGCGGCGCAGGTGCCCGGCCGCCCAGCGGTAGTAGCCGGGATAGCTCGTCTTGTCCGCGTCGACGAAGACCAGGTCGAAAGGGCCGTCCCGCACGATCTCGGGGAGCTTCTCGAGCGCCCGCCCCACGTGGATGCGCACGCGGTCGGAGAGGCCGGCCCGCCGGAACGATTCCGCCGCGACGTCCGCGTGCTTCGGTTCGTACTCGAAGGTGTCGAGGGTTCCGCCCGGCGGAAGGGCGCGGGCCAGGCAGACGCCGGAGTAGCCTCCCAGCGTTCCGATCTCGACGATCTTCCGGGCGCGGGCCGCGCGGGCGATCGCTTCGAGATGCCGCCCGTCGAGGCGCGCGACCTGGATTTCGGGAAGGCCCGCGGCGAGCGACCGTTCCCGGATCTCCGCGAGGACCTCGTCTTCGTTGCCGAGAACGGAATCGAGATAGCGGCCGACGGCGGGATCGCTCTGGCCGATGCCGGCGGGGTCGTTGCCCATGTCTACGTCCTCCGGAAGGCGGTCTCGGAAAGTCCGAGTCCGGCGATCGCCGGGTCGATCGCGGCGCGCTGGATCTCGAAGAGCAGGGCGAGGCCGACGCTTCCGAGCCGCACGAACTCGTCGAGATGCTCCTTCGAGAAGGGCTCCTTCTCGGCCGTGCCCTGGATCTCGACGAACCGTCCCGACTTCGTGCCCACGAGGTTGCAGTCCACCTCGGCCGCGGAGTCCTCGTCGTAGCGGAGGTCGAGGAGCGTCGCCCCTTCGTGCCGTCCGACCGAGACCGCCGCGACCGTTTCGCGCATCGGCCAGTTCCGCAGGAAGTGCTGGTCGGCGACTCTCGCGAACGCGCAGGCGAGCGCGACGCACGCGCCCGTGATCGACGCGCAGCGTGTGCCGCCGTCGGCCTGGAGCACGTCACAGTCGAGTGTGAAAGTCCGCTCGCCGAACGCGGTGAGATCGACGACGCTCCGCAGCGCGCGCCCGATCAGACGCTGGATCTCCATCGTGCGGCCGCCCTGCTTTCCCTTCGCGGCTTCGCGCGCCGATCGCGTGTGGGTCGCGCGCGGCAGCATCCCGTACTCCGCGGTGACCCAGCCGGTTCCCGTCCCCTTGAGGAACGGCGGGACCTTGTCCTCGATCGAAACGGTGCAGAGGACGCGCGTTTCCCCCTGGGTGATGAGCGCCGATCCCTCCGCCCAGCGCGAGGCGCCGGTCTCGATCGCGACGGGACGGATCTCGTCCGGAAGACGGCCGTCCCCGCGCCGCCCGTCGGTGCGCGGCTCTCCGTTTCGCCGCCGGTCGGCGGCCGCCCTTTCCTCTCGCCGTCCCGTTTTCGTCACAGGTTCCCCGTGATCTCGACGTGCTCGAGCCGGTCGATCGGCCGGCCGAGAAATCTCTCGGCGACGGCGCGGAAACGCTCCGCCGCGTCGGTCACGCAGACATGGTATTCCGATTCCTCTTCGTTCCGTCGCGCGGGGGAAAGGAGGGGCCGCACGGCCTCGCACACCGCGTCGGCCGAGTCGACGAGGACGACTCCGGGGAGCGCGGCCGCGATCGTGTCCTTCAGCAGCGGGTAGTGCGTGCAGCCGAGGACGAGCGCGTCGATCCGCCCGCGGAGCGGCGAGAGATAGATCTCGGCCGTCTGGCGCGCGACGGCGTTTTCGGTCCACCCTTCCTCCGCGAGCGGAACGAAGAGCGGACATGCGCGGACGATCACCTCGCGGTCCGCCGCGCGGCGGGCGATGGCGTGGACGTATGCCCCGGACGCGATCGTCGCTTCCGTGCCGATGACGCCGATGCGCCGCCGGCCCGTGGCCACGGCCGCCTCCGCGCCCGGCTCGATCACGCCGACGACCGGCACGGGAGAGATCGCCTCGATCGCGGGGAGCGCGAGCGCCGAGGCCGTGTTGCAGGCGACGACGAGGAACTTCACGTCCCGGGCGAGCAGGAAGCCGACGTTGGCGAGCGAGTAGCGCTCGACCGTCTCCGGCGACTTCGTTCCGTACGGCAGGCGCGCCGTGTCGCCGAGGAAGAGGAACGATTCCCGGGGAAACTCCTCGCGCAGCCGGCGGACGACCGTGAGCCCCCCGACGCCGGAGTCGAAGACGCCGATCGGCCGCGGGTCGCTCATCGCGGCGTCCCGGGAGGAGGAGGCGGAACGGGCGTCGCCGTGGTCGCCGGCGGCGGCGATGTCGACGTGGCCGCGCCGGGAGCGGGGGCGCCGGGGACCGCGGTCTCGACCGCGCCGCCCAGGACGTCCTTCATCGCCGGGATCGGACGGCTCACGTCCACGTGGCCGGCGAGCGTCTCGACGGCGCTGCCGTTGACGAGGATCTGCACGCGATCCGTCCGCGCGATGTTCTGGAGCATCGCGTTGACGATGGCCCCCACGCACGCGAGCTCGTCGCCCGACCCGGCCGCCCGCGCCCACGCCGGATCGACGTTCAGATCCACCACGACCCGCCCGTCGCCGGGAACGAACGCGTTGCGGAGCGTCATTCCCGCGGGGACCGCCGGCAGGAGGGCCGGGTCCTTCGGCCCCGCGGTCTCCTCGCGGATGATCGTCCGGGCGAACACGACGGCGTCGGTCGGCTTGTCGACGTCGCGCTCCTCCGGACGGAGCGACCCGTCCTCCCGGGCGACGAAGAAGAGAGTGACGCGCGTCTTCTCGGCCGGCGGCGGCGGCAGGGGAGTCGGTGCGAGGCGGATCGGCGCGGCGGACGGGGCGCGCACGACCTCTCCGCGCCCCTGGCGCCGCCGTTTCTCCGCGCGCTCGCGGGCGAACACGAAGAGCAGGACGACGGCGGCCGCCGAGAGGATCAGCAGGGCCCAGGCCGCTCGTTTGCTCATGCCGTCGCGAGGCCTTGCTCGGGGACCGGGAGCGCGTGACGGCCCTGCGGCTCGTCGAACGAGCGACTCGACCGCATGGCCGCCACCCCCTCGCGGCGGCTTCGCTCCCGCATCGCGAAGCTTTCGCCTCGGTTACTTCGGCGAAAGGCTTCCGCGATGCGAAAGGCCCCGGGCCGTTCGACGACGCTCGTCCCGCAGTTCGTGCAATCGGAAAGCAGGCGCCATCGCTTCGTATTGGCAGCAACTTCCCGGTCGATCATCGAACGTGCGCCTACGCCGGCGGCGCCGCGGGATGGCTCTGCAGGTACGACGCG
>DASTIQ010000276.1 GCA_035717485.1 Thermoanaerobaculia bacterium
CGCGCAGGTGCTCGACGATCGCCCACGCGAGCGAGAGGCCGTCGAACGTCGACGTGCCGCGGCCCACCTCGTCGAGGATGACGAGGCTCTCCGGGGTCGCGTTCCGCAGGATGTTCGCCGCCTCGATCATCTCGACCATGAACGTCGATTCGCCGCGGGCGAGGTGGTCGGACGCGCCGACGCGCGTGAAGATCCGGTCGATCGGTCCGATCTCGGCTTCCCTCGCGGGGACGAACGCCCCCGCCCGGGCGAGCAGAGCGATCAGGGCGATCTGCCGCAGGAACGTGGACTTGCCCCCCATGTTCGGTCCCGTGAGGATGACGATCCGCGTTTCGGCGTCGAGCGCGACGTCGTTGGCGACGAACGGCTCGTCGCGGCGCACCCGCTCGACCACCGGATGACGGCCCTCGACGATCCGGATGCCGGGCCGCTCCGCGATCCGCGGGCGGACGTAGCCGCGCGTCGCGGCGGTCTCCGCGAGCGACGCGTAGAGGTCGATCTCCCCGAGCGCGCGAGCGACCTCCGCGAGGCGGGTCGACTCCGCCGCGAGGAATTCCGCGAGCTCGCCGAAAACCCGGGCCTCGATCTCCAGGATTCGCTCGTCCGCCCCGAGGATCTTCGCTTCGAGCTCCGAGAGCTCCGGCGTCGTGAAGCGCTCGGCGTTGGCGAGCGTCTGGCGGCGGACGTAGTCGGCCGGCGTCTTCTCCTTCTGCCCCCGGGTGATCTCGATCGAATAGCCGAAGACGCGGTTGTACCGGACGCGCAGGTTCGCGATGCCCGTGCGCTCCCGCTCGCGGGCTTCGAAACGGGTCAGCGCCTCCTGGGCGTTCGAGCGGAGTCCGCGGAGCTCGGCGAGCTCCGGGTCCGCCTCGTCGCGGACGGCTCCGCCGGCGGAGATCAGGGCCGGCGGTTCCTCGACGAGCGTGCGCGCGATCCGGCCCGCCACGTCTTCGGTGTCGGGGAAGCGGTCGCGCAGGACCGCCAGCGGCGGCGACGCCAGAGGCCGGAGCGATTCGCGGAGCTCCGGCATCGCGCGGAGCGTCGACCCGAGACCCGCGACGTCGCGCGGACCGGCCGCTCGAAGCGCGATCCGCCCGACGCGCCGCGCCAGATCGCCGACTCCGCTCAGGCGTTCGCGCAGCTCGGCGCGGAGCCCGGCGCGCGAGACGAGCTCCTCGACTCCGTCGAGCCTCGCCTCGATCTCGAGGTTCCCGCGGAGGGGACGGGCGAGCATCTCGCGCAGCGCGCGGGAGCCCATCGGCGTCGCCGTCTCGTCGAGCGCGGAGAAGAGGGTGGCGCCGGAGCGCGGGTCGGCCGATTCGAAGATCTCGAGGTGCGCGAGCGTGGCCGCGTCGAGGCGAAGATGACGATCCGGAGCGAGCGGACGGGGCGGGGAGATGTGGAGCGCGTCCCCGCGGCGATTCTCGCGGGCGTATTCGAGAGCCGCCCAGCACGCCGCGAGACCGGCGTCTCCCGGCGCGAATCCGAACGCCTCGAGAGACGCCGCGCGGAACGTCTCCGCCAGGCGCTTCTCGGCCGTCGCCTGGGCGAACGCGGCCGCCGGACGCGCCGTGGCGCGGCCGGCCCATCCGTCCGCCTCGCTCCCTTCCGGGAGGAGGATCTCCCGCGCGGGATACGCCGTCATCACGTCGGCGAGCTCTTCGTCGGCGACCTCGCCCGCGCGGAGCTCGCCGGTGGAGAGATCGAGAAAGGCGACGCCGGCCCGTTTTCCCCGGCGACAGAGCGCCGCGAGGTAGTTCGGCCGGGCTCCGGGGAGCGATTCCGGCTCGAGGACGGTGCCGGGCGTGACGATCCTCGTGATCTCCCGGCGAACGAGCCCCTTCGCCTTCTTCGCGTCCTCCACCTGGTCGCAGACGGCCACCCGATGGCCGGCCGCGATCAGCTGCGCGATGTATCCCTCGACGGCGTGGTGCGGCATCCCGCACATCGGCGCCTCGATGTCCGAATCGCGATGCCGGGAAGTCAGGGTGAGTCCGAGGAGCGCCGACGCGGTCCGCGCGTCCTCGAAGAAGAGCTCGTAGAAATCCCCCATCCGATAGAGGAGCAGGGCGTCGCCGGCGCGCGCTTTCGCCTCGAAATACTGCTGCAGCATGGGGGTGACGCGGGAAGCGACGCTCATGGGGAAGAGAGCGGCGATGGTAACATACGCGTCGCGGATGCTCGTGCTCGCGCTCGACACGGCCACTCCCGTTCCCGCGCTCGCTCTCGCCGGGATGCGCTTCGAGGAAGAGAGCCGTCTGCCCTCCGGACGTCACGTCTCCGAAGTCCTCCTTCCGGCCCTCGCAGCGCTCCTCGAACGGGCCGGCGCACGCCTCGGCGACGTCTCGCGCGTCGCGGCGCTCGCCGGTCCGGGATCGTTCACCGGGATCCGCGTGGGGCTCGCCACCGCGTGGGGCTTCGCCCGGTCCCTCCGGGTCCCGCTCGAAACGGTCGGGTCGCTCGAGGCGCTCGCCGAGACGGCCCGGGGGACGGGGGAAACGCGCGTCTCCGCCTGGCTTCCGGCCGAACGCGGCGACGTCTACGCGGCGACCTACGACCTCTCGGGCGACCGGGCGCGCCTCGAGGGCGAGGA